>DASWDS010000062.1:0-2718 GCA_036395165.1 Anaeromyxobacteraceae bacterium
GGTCGGGGTCGGGGTCGGGGTCGGGGTCGGGGTCACGGTCGCGGTCGCGGTCACGCTTGCGGCTCTGTTCGCCCTCCCCTCCGGTCTCCACGCCCTCCATCCCGCTGCTCCGAGCATCGCGACGAGGAGCGCCACGAGCGCGACGCGGCGCGTCGCTCCGCCATGCGGTCGCCGCGGCCGCGCGAGGGTCCTCGTCGGGAGGTCCTCGATGGCGCTCGCGGCGGGCAGCGGCGGCGGCGCCCGGCGGACGGTCGCCTCGGCCGGCGGCGCCGGCGTGGGCGTGGCGCCCTCGGGCCAGAGCTTGCGCATGACCGCTCGCAGGTCGAGGTCCTCGTGGCCCGTCGCGAGCCGCAGCCGGATCGAGGCGAGCGCCGCGGCGAGCTCGTCCGCGCTCGCGGTCCGGCGCGCGGGGTCGCGAGCGAGCGCCGCCAGCACGAGGCCGTCCAGCTCCGCGGGGACCGCCTCGTTCCAGGCGGAGGGTGGCGAGACCGGCTCGGGAGCCATGACGGCGGCCAGCGTCGCGGCGTCGGAGTCGCGCGCGAAGAGCCGGCGCCCGGCGCAAAGCTCCCACAGCATCACGCCCGCCGCGAACACGTCGGCGCGGCCGTCCACGCCCTCGCCGCGCGCCTGCTCCGGCGCCATGTACGCGAGCTTGCCCTTGATCGTCCCGGGGGCGGTCACCTCGGACGCGCCGAGCGCCCGCGCGATCCCGAAGTCCGTCAGCTTCACCTCGCCCTCGAACGACAGGAGCACGTTCTGAGGCGAGACGTCGCGGTGGACCAGGCCGGCGGGCCTGCCGCCGTCCTCGAGGCGGTGCGCGTAGGCGAGCGCGCGCGCCACCTCGGCGCAGACGTGGACCGCCCGCGCGAGCCCCAGCCGGACGCCCTGCTCGCGGCACCTCTCCACGACCTCGCGCAGCGTCCGGCCGCGCACCATCTCCATGGCGATGTAGTACCGGCCGTCGACCTGGTCGAAGTCGAAGACCTGGACGATGTTGGCGTGGCTGAGGCGGCTCGCGAGGCGCGCCTCCTGGATGAACATCCGGACGAAGTCGCCGCGGGCGTCATGGTCGCCGCGGATGAGCTTCAGCGCGACTTCCTTGACGAACCCCTCGGCGCCGGGCGCCTCGGCGCGCCAGACCTCCGCCATCCCGCCGGAGGCGACGGGCTCGAGGAGGCGGTACTTGCCGAATGCACGCACGCTGCGTGCATTGTAGCCGACCGCGACGCTCCGTCACTTCCGCGACATGTTTAAGAAGCGGAACCGCCCATCGGCTCGAGCTCGACGACCGCCTCGTCCACCGCCGGCTCGGGCAGGGGCGGTGGCGAGGCGTGGCGCGCCGGCAGGGGCGGCGGGCGCGGGACGGGAGCGGCCAGCGCCGGAATCACCGCCGGCCGCTGCTCGAAGGCGGCGACGCGCAGGCGCACGCGCTCGACGCGGTCGAGCGCCTCCGCGAGCGCCTCGTCGAGCCACTCGTCGGCCGCGCGCCGATCGCCCTGCGCGACCGGCGCGCCGCGGGCGCGCAGGGCCTCCCACGCGCAGCGGTGGAGGAGCTTGAACTCCCGGGCGAGCTGCGAGGGCGACGCGCTCGAGCGCACCAGCACGGCGCAGCGCGTCCAGGCGTCGTGCGAGCGGCGGGCCTCGGCGTCTCCGCCCATCGCGAGCGCGAGCTCCCTCAGCATCGGGGCCACGGCGAACGCGAGCGCCGGCTCGCGCGTCCCCAGCTCCCTCTCCACCGACTGCCTCCACGCGGCGACGATCTCGCCCCGGTGCTCCTCGAGGAGCAGCCCCAGGCCCGTCTGGCCCTTCCCTGCCTGGCCGAACCCCGTCCGCCCCGTCCCCGTCGAGCCCACTCGGTGCCTCCTTCGCCAGAGGGCTCGGAACCGGCCGAACCCCTCGAGGCACGATGGAGCAAGGATCTTGCCAGCGCGCGGATCGCCGTTGGCGTGGGAACGGGGGGAAATTGATTCCACACTCGTGCTCCGCGGATGACCAGCGCGGGACGGACGAGCCGCCCGCGCTACCGCTCGCAGCAGGCGATCGCGTGGCGAGGGAGCTGGCTGGATCCTTGCTCCTGCCGCGCGACGTCGTGCGATGCGTCCGAAGGGTCGACACCGAACGTGACCGTCTACCTCGACTACCTGACCAGCCGCGTTCCACCGAGACGACTCCTCGCGTCCGCCGCGCGCAAGGCATGGCGGAGCGCGCGCCTCCGCTTCGGGGTGCGCCCGCTCCCGCCCACCCTGGAGGAGCTCCTCTCCGGGATGCGCGCCGCCACGCCGGTGGCCCTCGCCGATCGGCTGGCCACTCCCGGCCGCGGCCTCGTCGCCCACGATCGCCCCGCGATCGCGAAGGCGCTCCCGCGCTTCTTCCCCGTCGAGGCGGAGCGCGCAGTCGCCCGCGCCGAGCGGGTCGTCGCCGGGCGGATGACCATCTTCGGACACGACGTCGCGGTCGCGCGCGCCGGCGGCGGCACCGACTGGCAGCTCGACCCGCTGCGCGGCTGCCGCTTCGCCGGGTGGGCGCCGTCCGACGCGCTTCCGGACGTCCCCGGCGCCGACATCAAGGCCGCCTGGGCCATCGGCCGCGGCGAGCAGTGGGTCGCGCTCGGCTGCGCCGCCGTCGCCGACCCCGGGCGCGCCGATCGGTTCGCCGAGGCATACGTCGCGTCGCTACGAGACTTCGTCGCGCAGAACCCGCTCGATCACGGCGCGCATT
>DASWDS010000063.1:0-15930 GCA_036395165.1 Anaeromyxobacteraceae bacterium
TACTCGTGGTACGCCCGCAGCGCCGCGGGGATGTCGCCGAGCCGCTCGTGGCACTGCGCCAGGTTGTAGAAGATGACGCCGTGCGGCCGCAGGCGGTACGCCGCCTCGAACTCCTCGATCGCGTCGCGGTAGCGCGCCTGCCTGTAGAGATCGGTGCCCTTGCGGAAGCGCGCCTTCGCCTGGTTCGTCGCGTCGGCGGTGGGCGCGGGGCTCTCCGCGACGGCGAGCGCCGCGGGCGTGATGGCGAGGAGCAATGCGGCGGCGAACGCCTTCAAGGTGTCCCGTGCACTCCGCGCCCCCGCGCGCTCAGAATGGATTCGGCTTCAGGTCGTCCAGCTTGTCGTACGGATTCTCCTCAATTCCGGGCGAATCTCCAACCTGGCGCCCGGGACGGGATGCCGCGGCCCGGCGGAGCTTCTTGCGGGGCGGCGGCGCCGTGGCGCTCTGCGGCGCGCCAGCGGACGCGACGAGGGCGGTCGGAATGCGCATCGGGGGCTCAGTCCCCCTCCCCCCGCTTGCGGGGGGAGTGTTGGGGAGAGGGGCAGGACCCTGAGTGCGCCAACCCTCTCCCCGACCCTCTCCCTTCCAGGGAGAGGGGGACGAAACGCTCGAGGTCGAGGTCCGGGGCGCGCTCGCGCTCTGCGCGCTCGAAGCGCTCCGCCACGCGATCGCGGCCGCGGCGAGGACGGCGATGGTGGCCGACAGGACGACCGCGAGCGCCGCGCGGCTCCCGCGGCGCGCGATCGTCTCACGGGCGGCCACCTCGCCGACGCCATCCTCGATCGCGACCGTCGCGCCACGTCCCGTGGTCCGGAAGCGCTCGTGCGTCGGCCGCGCGAAGCGCTCCGTGAACCCGCCGAGCGACCCCAGCGTCGGCGGCGGCGTGGGCGCGCGCTCGTAGACGGGCGGCAGCTCGAAGCTGGCCAGGACGCGCGTGAGGTCCACCGCCACCTCCGCCATCGACTGCTGCCGCGCCTCGGGGCGCTTCTCGAGCGCCTTGAGGATCAGCGCCTCGACGTCCGGCGGGAGGCCCGGGCGGCGGCGGCTGGGCGGCTCCGGCGCCTTCGTCTGGTGCTCGAGCAGCGTGGCGATGGCGCTCTCGCCCTGGAACGGGAGCGTGCCCGTGACGAGCTCGTAGGCGAGCACGCCGAAGGCGTAGATGTCGGCCCGGTGATCGACCGTCGCCGCGGCGCCCTGCTCCGGCGCCATGTACTCGGGGGTGCCGATGATGGTGCCGGCGCGCGTGACGCGCTCGCGCTCCTTGCCGGCGCCGTTCTTGGAGATGCCGAAGTCCACCACCTTCACGAAGTCCGAGCCGTCCTCGCGCCGCACCACGATGACGTTGTCCGGCTTGAGATCGCGGTGGACGATGCCGTGCGCGTGCGCGGCCGCGAGCGCCCGGCACACCTGCGCGAGGAGGAGCGCCGCCCGCTCCACCGGCAAGGGCCCGGCCCGGAGCACGGTGGCGAGGCTCGCGCCCTCGAGCTCCTCCATGACGAAGTAGAGCGAGCCCTGGGCGGTGCGGCCGAAGTCCGTGACGTCGACGATGTTCTCCTGGCCGATCTGGCTCGCCGCGATCGCCTCCTGCTGGAAGCGCCGCACGAGGTCCTCGTCGAGGGAGAGCTCGGGGCGGAGCACCTTCACGGCCATCCGCTTCCGCAGCACGATGTGCTCGGCGCGGTAGACCGTGCCCATCCCGCCCTCGCCGATGCGCGCGAGCAGGCGATAGCGGTCGCCGACGATCTTCCCGAGGAGCGCATCCGGGGGCCCGAACGAGGTCCCATCGTTCGGGCAGCTCGTGGCCGCCTCGTCGCACACCGTCCGGCACATGGGGCACGTCGGCATCTCGCGTCTCGGGGCGGATAGGCTATCATCCCGCAGCACCTCGCCTCCAGAGAGGATCCGTGGCCGAGCTCTTCGTCGTGAACGGGATCTGCGGCGGGACGGTGTTCTTCCTGCCGGACGTGCCCACCGTGGTGGGCCGCTCTCCCGAGTGCCACGTGCAGGTCGCCGACCCCTGGATCTCCAGCATGCACGCGCTCTTCGAGCGGCGCGGGGACCAGCTCTGGGTGGTGGACCTCGACAGCCGGAACGGCACGTTCCTGGACGAGGAGCGCGTCCACGAGGCGCGGGTCGCCCCCGGCTCGAAGCTCCGCTTCGGCAAGACGAGCGCCGAGCTTCGCCTGCACCCGGATCCCGAGCCGCAGGGCATCCTCTCCGACCAGCGCACCATCATCCGCTACATCGCCGATCTCGGCTTCTCCCCGCCGCCGCCCGCCGGCTCCGTCGAGGACGCCGTGGCGGCGCACGTCGCCTCCGAGCCGCGCCGCGACACGCTGCGCGGGATCGTCGGCACGACCGGCGTGGCGCGCCGGCAGATCGGCGTGCTGAACGAGATCGGCCGCGTCCTGCTCGGCGCGGACGGCATCGCCGAGTCGCTGCGCCGGCTCCTGCGCGTCCTCGGTGGAGCCCTCGGCGCGGAGCGGTCGAGCGTCCTCCTCATGGACGAGCGCGGCGAGCTGGTGCCGCTCGTGGCGGAGCCGCCGGAGCGCCCGCCGCGGCTCTCCGGGACCGTCGTCCAGGCCGCGCTCCGCAGCCGCGCCGGCATCCTCACCCTCGACGCGCAGCAGGACCTTCGCTTCGCGCAGAGCCAGTCGGTCATCGCGCAGGGCATCCGCTCGTGCATCTGCGCGCCCATCTGGGCCGACAACCGCACGCTGGGCGTGCTCCTGCTGGAGCGCGGCTTCGCCGATCCCTACACGGCTGAGGACCTCGAGCTCGCGACGCTCGTCGGTTTCCAGGCGGCGCTCGCCGTCGAGCGCGTGCGCATCGCCGAGCGCGCGCGGACCACCGAGGCGATGCGGCAGCGGCTGCTGCGCCACCTCGGTCCGGCCGCCGCCGCGCCGCTGCTCGCGCCGGAGGCGGCCGACCACGACGTGCTCGAGCCCGCGCTGCGCGAGGACGTGTCGGTGATCGCCGCCGTCGTGCAGGGCGTCGTGGAGCTCGCCGCGGCGCGGCCGCCGGCCGAGGCGGCGGAGCGCGTGCTCGCGGTGCAGACCGCGCTCTCGACGGTGGCGCTCGCGGAGGGCGCCGCGATCGAGATGCGGCTCGATGGGGGCTTCCTGGCCGTCTTCGGCCTGCCGCAGCCCCAGCCCGATGCCGCGGCCCGGGCCGCCCGCTGCGCGCCCGCGCTGCAGGCGCGCGCGGCGGAGGCCGAGGAGGGCCGGCCCGAGCCGCGGCTGTCGGTGCGCTTGGGCGTGGCGCACGGCCGGGCGCTGGTGGGGAACTTCGGCACACCCGATCGCCCCGAGCTGCGGGCGGTGGGAGAGGCGGTCGAGACCGCGCTCCGCCGGGCCGCCGACCGGCGCAAGACGCGGTGAACGCGGAGCTTGCCTCCTCGTTCTTGCGCCCCACGCCGGTCGCGAGTAGGGTTTCGACAACTGCCAAGGAAATCCGGGACGATGCGGCCGGTTCGAGCCCCGTCCCGCCCGATGATGCAGCTCGACCTTCGCGACGCCGCCCGGTTCCTGGGCGTGGACGACAGCACGCTGTATCGATGGGTCCGCCGCGGGGAGCTCTCCGCGCTGCGCGTCCACGATCAATACCAGTTCGACCGCGTGGACCTGCTCGAGTTCGCTGCCGCCCGCGGCATCCAGGTGCCGCCCGAGATGATGGTCGAGCCGGATCAGGGCGCGCAGCCCATGCCGCGCCTCGCGGACGCCGTGCGCGCGGGCGGCGTCCACCACGACGTGCCGGGCGCCGACAAGACCGCGGTGCTGCGGGCCGTCGTGGACCGGCTCCCGGTCCCCGCCGGCGTGGACCGCGCCTTCCTGCACCAGATGCTCCTCGCGCGCGAGCAGCTCGGCTCGACCGGCCTCGGGCACGGCATCGCCATCCCGCACCCCCGTAACCCCATCGTCCTGCGCGTGCCCGCGCCGGCGGTCGCGGTCTCGTACCTCGCGTCGCCCGTCGACTACGAGGCGCTCGACGGGATGCCGGTGCACACGCTCTTCACCGTGGTCTCGCCGTCGGTCCGCGTCCACCTGCACCTGCTCGCCGCGATCGCGGCCGCGCTCGGAGACCCCGAGGTGCGGAAGCTGCTCGAGGCGCGCGCCGGCGAGCCGGCGCTCGTGGAGGCGTTCGCGCGCGTCGAGGCCGACCTCGAGCGGCGCCGCGCCGAGCGCCGCGGAGGGAAGGCGTGACCCTGCACCTCGCCGCCCTCGCCGTCCTGGTCGCGGGCGGGATGGCCGCGCTCGCGCTCGCGCGCCGCCCCGCCCTCGCGCTCCGCGCCGCCACTGCCAGCGCCGTCGCCGGGAGCGCCCTCGGCCTCGCCGCCGCGGTGGCCGCGCTCGGGGGCGGCGAGCGGTCGTTCGCGCACGCCTGGACCGCGCCCCTCGCCGCCTTCCGCGTGGGCCTCGACCCGCTCTCCGCCTACTTCCAGGTCGCGCTCTTCGCGCTCGCCATCCCGGCCGTCCTCTTCGGCGCGTCGTACATGCGGCCGCACCTCTCGCGCCGCGGGCTGCCCTCGTTCCTCTTCTTCCAGAACCTGCTCATCGCGGCGATGGCGCTCGTCTTCTCCGCGCGCCAGGCGGTGCTCTTCCTCGTCGCGTGGGAGGTGATGGCGGTCGCCTCGTTCATGCTCGTCGTCTTCGAGCACGAGGAGGCGGAGGTCCGCGCCGCGGGCCTCGTCTACCTCGTCGCCTCGCACATCGGGACGGCGTTCCTGCTCGCCCTCTTCGTCCTGCTCGGGCGCGAGGCGGGGTCGTTCGACTTCGAGGCCTTCGCGGCGCTGCGCGGCACGCCCGCGGTCCCGGCCGCGCTCCTCTTCGCGCTCGCGCTCGTCGGGTTCGGCACGAAGGCGGGCCTCGTCCCGCTCCACGTCTGGCTCCCCGAGGCGCACCCGGCCGCGCCGAGCCACATCTCGGCGCTCCTCTCCGGCGTCATGATCAAGACCGGCCTCTACGGGATCGTCCGCGTGCTGCTCTGGCTCGCGCCCGCTCCGGCGGGGTACGGCCTCGTCCTGGCCGGCGTCGGGCTCGTCGGCGCGCTCGGCGCGATCGTGCTCGCGCTGGGGCAGCGCGACGTGAAGCGCGTCCTCGCCTACTCGAGCGTGGAGAACGTGGGCATCATCGCGCTCGGCATCGGCGTCGCGGTGGCGGCGACCGCGCGCGGCGAGCCGGTCGTGGCGACGCTGGCGTGGGCCGGGGCGCTCCTCCACGTCTGGAACCACGCGCTCATGAAGGGGCTCGCCTTCATGGCCGCGGGCGCCGTCGTGCACGCCGCGCACGGCCGCGACCTCGAGCGCATGGGCGGGCTCCTCGCGCGGTTGCCTCGCACCGCGAGCCTCCTCCTCGTCGGGCTCGCCGCGCTGGCCGCGCTGCCGCCGCTGAACGGCTTCTCGTCGGAGTGGCTCGTCTACCTCGGCCTCCTGCGGGCCGCGGTCGACTCGCCCGGCGGCGCGTCCATCGTGGCGTGGGTCGCGGTCGCGGCGCTGGCGCTCGTGGGCGGCCTCGCCGCCATCGCCTTCGCGCGGCTGGGCGGCATCGCGCTGCTCGGCGCGCCGCGCAGCCCGGAGGCGGCCGCGGCGCACGAGCCCTCCGCTGGCCTGTGGGGACCGCTCGTCCCCCTCGCGGCGGGCTGTGGCATCCTCGGGCTCTTCCCGGACGCGGCGCTCCGCGCGGTCGCACCGGTGCTGGCGCAGGTGACCCGATCGCCGCCCGCCGCCGTGGCGGCGCGGCTCGCGCCGGCGCTGCGGTCGCTGGCCGTCCCGTCGCGCGTGGCGTTCGCGGCGCTCCTCCTCGCCGCCGGCGGCATCGCCCTCGCCGTGCTGCGCGCCCGCGCCGCGCGCGGGGTGGACTTCGGCGAGACGTGGGGCTGCGGGTTCAGCCGCCCCACCGCGCGCATGCAGTACACCGGCTCCGCCTTCGCGCAGTTCTTCCTCTCCGGGCTGGCGCCGCGCATGCTCCAGCCGCGCGGCCGCGTCGTCCCGCCCAAGGGCGTGCTCCCCGCTCGGGCGAACGCGCGCTTCGAGGCGAAGGACCCGGCGCGCACCCGGCTCTTCGACCCCATCTTCCGCGCCCTCGGCGATCGAGCGAGCCGGCTCAGGCGCTACCAGGCGCAGCGGCTCAACCTCCAGCTCCTCTACACGGTCGCGACGCTCCTCGCGCTCGCGGCGCTGCTCGTCCTGAAGGCGCCATGAGCCTCGCCCTCGCCCTCGTCCTGGCAGGCGTCGGCCTCACCGCGTGCTCCGGCGGCCTCGCGGTGGCGCTCCGGCGGGCGCCGCGGACCGCCCAGCGCGCCGCCTGCGCGGCCCTCGTCCTCGGCGCGGCGCTCGGGCTCGCCGGCGCCGCGATGTCGCTGGGCGGCGCGGCGCCGCGGGAGCTGCACGCGCGCTGGAGCGTGCCGTTCGGCGCGCTCGCGCTCCGCCTCGACGCGCTCGCCGCGATCTTCCTCCTCCCCATCTTCGCCATCCCGGCCGCGGGATCGGTGTACGCCCTCGCCTACTACCCGCAGGCGGCGCGCGGCGCCCGCGCCGTCCGGCTGCAGCTCTTCTACGGGCTCGTGACGGCCGCGATGGCGCTCATCGTCGTCGCCGCGAACGCCATGCTCTTCCTCGCGGCGTGGGAGGTGATGGCGCTGTGCGGCTTCCTGCTCGTGCTGACGGAGCACGAGCAGCGGGAGACGCAGCGCGCCGCCCTCGTGTACCTCGCGGCCGCGCACGTCGGGACGCTCGCGCTCTTCGCGCTCTTCTCGCTCCTCGGCAGCGCGGCGGGCTCCTTCGACTTCGCGGCCATCGCGCGTGCCGGGCTCGCGCCGGGCGCCGGGCCGTTCCTCCTCGCGCTGACGGGCTTCGGGCTCAAGGCCGGCCTCATGCCGCTCCACTTCTGGCTGCCGGGCGCGCACGCGGCGGCGCCCAGCCACGTCTCGGCGGTGCTGTCGGGCGTCCTCCTCAAGACCGGGATCTACGGGATCCTCCGCATCACCAGCCTCTTCGCCGCGCCCCCGCTGTGGTGGGGGCTCGCCCTCCTGGCGGTGGGCGCCGTCTCGGCCGTGCTCGGCGTCGCGTTCGCGCTCGCCCAGCACGACCTCAAGCGGCTCCTCGCCTACCACTCCGTGGAGAACGTCGGGATCATCGCGATGGGCCTGGGCCTCGGGCTCGTCGGCCGCGCGGTGGGCGACCCCGCGCTCGTGCTCCTCGGCTTCGGGGGCGGCGCGCTCCACGTCGTGAACCACGCGCTCTTCAAGGCGCTCCTCTTCTTCGGCGCGGGCGCCGTCGACCACGCCTGCGGCACGCGCGAGCTCGACGTGCTGGGCGGGCTCGCGCGCGCGATGCCCCTCACGGCGGCCCTGTTCCTGCTCGGGGCGGTGGCGATCAGCGGGCTCCCGCCCCTGAACGGCTTCGTCTCGGAGTGGCTCGTCTACATGGGATCGCTCCGCGCGGCGTCGTCGCCGGCGCCGCTCGTCCCGTGGGCCGCCCTGGGCGCGCCGGCGCTCGCGCTCGTGGGCGCGCTCGCGGCCGCCTGCTTCGCCAAGGTGTTCGGGACGGTCTTCCTCGGGACGGCGCGATCCGAGCGCCCGTCGCGCGCGCACGAGGCCCCGCGGCCGATGCTCGTGCCGATGGCGCTCCTCGCCGGCGCGTGCGCCGCCATCGGGCTCGCCCCGGCGGCGCTCGTGCCGGCGCTGCGCCGGGGCGCCGCCGCCTGGTCGGGGCTCGCGCCGGCCTCGCTCGCCGGGCCCGCCCGCGGCGTCGCGGCCTCGGCGGGCGCCATCACCGCGGGCGCCGCCCTCCTCCTCGCCGTCGCCGGCGGCCTCGCGGCGTGGCAGCGGCGCCGCGCGCGCGGGGCTCCCGCGTCGGAGACCTGGGGCTGCGGCTACGCCCGGCCCACCCCGCGCATGCAGTACACCGGCTCGTCCTTCGCGGAGATGCTGACGCTCCGCTTCGGCTGGGCCTTCTTCCCGCGCGCCCACGTGGTGCCGCCGCGCGGGCCGTTCCCCCAGCGCGCCTCGTTCAGCTCGCACGTGCCCGACACGGTGCTCGACGTCGCGCTCATGCCCGTCCTCCGCACCGCGAGCTGGGGCGCCGAGCTCGCGCGCCGCCGGCACGGCGGACAGGTCCAGCGGCAAGCGCTCTACGTGGGCGTCGCGCTGGTGGCCCTCCTCGCCTGGCGCTTCCTCTGGTGGTGAGCCCATGACGACGCTCCTCTCCCTCGCCTACGTCGCGCTCTTCCTGGCGCTGCCGCCGCTCCTGCTCGGCGTCGTGAACCGGGTGAAGTCGCGCTTCGCCGGGCGCGAGGGGCCGCCGCTGTGGCAGCTCTACGCGGACCTGGCGCGGCTCCTGCGGAAGGGGAACGTGTACAGCCGCACCACGACGTGGGTCTTCCGCGCGGGGCCGGTGGTGGGCCTCTCGGCCGTCGTGACCGCCGGCCTCCTCATGGCGTTCGGCGGGGCGCCCGCCGCGCTCTCCTTCGCGGGCGACTTCGTCCTCTTCGCCTACCTGCTCGGCCTGGCGCGCTTCGCGACGGTGCTCGCGGCGCTCGACACCGGCTCGTCGTTCGAGGGGATGGGCGCCGCGCGCGAGGTGACCTTCGCGAGCCTCGCCGAGCCCGCGCTCTTCCTGTGCCTCATCACGCTGGCGCGCGCGACCGGCACGATCTCGCTCAGCGAGATGCTCGGGCCCGCGCTCCCGCTCGCCTGGGGCCACGCGGCGCCGGCGCTCCTCCTCGCCTCCATCGCGCTCTTCGTCGTCGCGCTGGCCGAGAACGCCCGCATCCCGGTGGACGACCCGAACACGCACCTCGAGCTCACCATGATCCACGAGGTCATGGTGCTCGATCACTCCGGCCCCGACCTCGCGCTCATCCTCTACGGCGCGTCCCTGAAGCTCTTCCTCTTCGGCGCGCTCTTCGTCCGCCTCACGCTCGGCTTCTCCGTCGAGGGCGCCGCCGGCCTGGCGGTCTTCCTGGGCGGGCTGCTCGGGTTCGCGGTGCTCGTCGGCGTGATCGAGTCGATCATGGCGCGGCTCCGCCTCGTCCGCGTGCCGCAGCTCCTCGTCGGCGCGTCCGTCCTCTCCGCCTTCGGCCTCGTCCTCCTGCTCCGGTGACCCGCATGGCTGCCTGGACCGAGATGGTGTTCATCCTGGTGGTGGTGCTCGACTTCTTCGTGCTGGCGTCCAGCCGCCTCAAGGCGGTCATCCGCGCGGCGGCGGCGCAGGGCGCGCTGCTCGCGGTGCTGCCGCTGCTCCTCTCGTCGGACAAGGCCGAGCTCGGCCACGTGCTCGCCCTCTCCATCGGCGCGTTCGTCGTGAAGGGCGTCATCATCCCGTGGCTCCTCCTGTGGGCCATCCGCGAGGCCGCCATCCGGCGCGAGGTGGAGCCCATCGTCGGCTTCATCCCGTCGCTCATCCTGGGCGGCCTCGGCGTCGCGCTCGCCTTCGCCTTCTCCTCCGCGATGCCGCTCCCCACCCCCGAGAAGCACGCCTTCATCGTGCCGACGGCGCTCTCCACCGTGTGGACGGGGCTCCTCCTCGTCGTGTCGCGGCGGAAGGCGGTGACGCAGGTCATCGGCTTCCTCGTCCTCGAGAACGGCGTCTTCGTCTTCGGCCTCCTCCTCTCCGACTTCATGCCCACCATGGTCGAGGCCGGGGTGCTGCTCGACCTCTTCGCGGCCGTGTTCGTCATGGGCATCGTCATGTTCCATATCAACCGCGAGTTCTCCTCGCTCGACACCGAGAAGCTCTCCGTGCTGAAGGACTGACCGGTGATGTTCTTCGTCATCCTCGCCCCGCTCGCCCTCGCGGCGCTCGCCTTCGCCGACCCCTCGCAGGCGCGCCGTCCGCTCGCGCTCCTCGCGGGTGGCCTCCTCCACCTCGCCGGCGTCGCCACGCTCTGGATCACGCACCCCGCTCCGGCGCTCGGCGGCTGGCTCGAGCTCGACCCGCTCGCCAAGGTCGTCCTCCCGATGACGAGCGTGCTCTTCTGCTTCTGCGCCGTGTACGCGCAGGGCTACCTCGCGCGGCGCGCCGAGCGCGACAACCGCGTCTTCGTGGGCGGGCTGCTCGTCCTGCTCTCCGCCATGACGGTCGTGGCGCTCTCGCAGCACCTCGGGCTGCTCTGGGTCGCCATCGAGATCACCACGCTCTCCACCGCGCCGCTCATCTACTTCGAAAAGAGCGCGCGCTCGCTCGAGGCGGCCTGGAAGTACCTCCTCGTCTGCTCCCTCGGCATCGCGTTCGCCCTGCTCGGCACCTTCTTCCTCGCGCTCGCCGGCGCCGGGCCGGGCGGACCGCGCTCGCTGCTGCTCGCCGACCTCACCCGCGCCGGCGCCACGCTCTCGTCTCCCTGGGTGCGGGCCGGGTTCGTCTTCCTCCTCGTCGGCTACGGCACGAAGATGGGGCTCGCCCCGCTGCACTCGTGGAAGCCGGACGCGTACGGCGAGGCGCCGGGCATCCTCGGCGCGCTCCTCTCGGGCGGCGTCACGAGCCTCGGCTTCATCGCGCTCGCCCGCGTGGTGCACGTGTGCAGCGCCGCCGGCGAGGCGCCCTTCGCGCGCGACGCGCTCGTCGGGATGGGGCTCCTCTCCATGGCGCTCGCCTCCGTCTTCATGATCGGGCAGCGCGACTTCAAGCGGATGCTGGCGTACTCGTCGGTCGAGCACATGGGCATCCTCGCCCTGGGGCTCGGGCTCGGCGGCGCGGCCGCCTCGGGCGCCATGTTCCACACCGTGAGCAACGGGCTCACGAAGGGCGTCCTCTTCCTCGCGGCCGGCAACATCCACCGCTCCTACGGCTCGAAGCTCGTGAACGAGGTGCGCGGGGCGGCGCGGCGGCTGCCCGTGTCCGGGCCGCTCTTCCTGGCCGGCTTCCTCGCCGTCACCGGCTCGCCGCCCTTCAGCCCCTTCTTCAGCGAGTTCTCGATCCTGAACGGCGCGCTCGGCGGCGGCCGCTTCGTCGTGGGCGGGCTCTTCCTGCTCTTCCTGACGGTGATCTTCGTCGGGATGGGCGCCACCGTCCTCAAGGTGGTGCAGGGCGATCCGAGCGGCGCGCCGGAGGTCGAGCGGCAGGGCGACACGTGGCTCACGGCGGCGCCGCCGCTCGTGCTCATGGCGCTCGTGCTCGCGCTGGGGCTCTTCTTGCCGCGCGAGCTCAAGGTCCTCTTCGACACCGCCGCGGCGGTGGTGGGGAGCTAGCGACATGGCCGACATCCTCGAGAGCTGGAACGGCGAGGCGGTGGCGGTGCGGGACGTCCCCGTGCTGCCCGTCCAGAGCTTCCAGCAGATCCTGGGCGACGTCCTCAGCGCGGGCGGCCGCGTGGTGTCGCTCTTCGGCCGGCCAGGCGAGGGCGGGCGGGTGCTCGTCACGGCCCTCCTCGCGGACGACCCCGACAGCCGGGTGGGGATCCTCTCCACGCTCGTGGCGGGCCGCTGGCCGTCGCTCGCGGCGGAGTGCCCCGCCGTGCAGGCCTTCGAGCGCGAGCTGGCCGAGCAGTACGGCGTCGTCCCCGAGGGGCACCCCTGGCTGAAGCCGGTCCGCTTCGAGCACCCGCACGTCCAGGTGAAGGACGCGTTCGGGCGGACGGCGCCGTGGCCCGACATCCCGGGCGACTACCCGTTCTTCCGCGTCGAGGGCGAGGAGATCCACGAGGTCGCGGTCGGCCCGGTGCACGCCGGCATCATCGAGCCCGGGCATTTCCGCTTCCAGTGCCACGGCGAGCAGGTCCTGCACCTCGAGATCGTGCTCGGATACCAGCACCGCGGCGCGGAGCGGATGCTGGAGGGAGGCCCGGACGCGCGCAGCCTCTCCATCGTCGAGACGATGGCGGGCGACACGTCCATCGGGCACGGGCTCGCCTACTGCCGCGCGCTCGAGGCGCTCACCGGCGTCGAGGCGCCGCCGCGCGCCTCGTTCCTGCGCGGGATCGCGCTCGAGCTGGAGCGGCTCGCGAACCACGTCGGCGACCTCGGGATGATGGCGGGCGACGTCGGCTTCCAGCCGACGGCGAGCGCCTGCGGCGCGCTCCGCGCCGAGTTCCTCAACGCCGCCGCGGAGATCTGCGGCAGCCGCTTCGGGCGCGGGCTGCTCGTCCCGGGCGGCGTCCGCTTCGACCTGGCCGCCGACGAGGCGGTGCGCCTCGCGGAGAGGGTGGCGCGCGCCTGGGAGAAGGCGCGCGCGGCGGCGAAGCTCTTCTTCCGGTCACCCTCGTCGCGGAACCGCACCGACGGCACCGGCGTCGTCTCGCGCAAGCTGTGCGACGAGCTCGGGCTGGTCGGGCCCGCGGCGCGCGCCTGCGGCGCCTCGCGCGACGTGCGGCGAGACCACCCCTTCGGCCTCTACCGCTTCTCGCACGTCCCGGTCGCGAGCGCGGACTCGGGCGACGTCTTCGCGCGCGCCTGGGTCCGCTACCTCGAGTGCGAGCGCAGCGCCGACTTCGTCGTGACGCACCTGCGGAGCCTCCCGGAGAGCCCGGTGCGCGTGAAGCTCCCCGCGCTCCCGCGCGACCACCTCGCCATCTCGATGGTCGAGGGCTGGCGGGGCGAGATCGCCCACGTGGCCGTGACGGGACCCGAGGGCCGCCTCGCCCGCTACAAGGTGAAGGACCCGTCGTTCCACAACTGGATGGGCCTCGCCCAGGCGCTGCGCGGCGAGCAGATCAGCGACTTCCCGCTCTGCAACAAGAGCTTCAACCTTTCGTACGCGGGGCACGACCTGTGATCGAGATCCTGAAGGCGCGGCTCCAGCTCGGGAAGCAGACCGTCGCCTATCCGGACGGCCCGGCGCGCTTCCCCGAGCGGTTCCGCGGGCGGCCGGTGCTCGACCCGGCGCGCTGCGAGGAGGGATGCAAGGCGTGCGTCGAGGTCTGCCCGACCGGCGCCGTACGCGAGCCGAGCCTGCCGGCGATGGCGCTCGACCTCGGGCGGTGCCTCTTCTGCGCCGAGTGCGGCGACGCGTGCCCGACCGGCGCGGTCGCGTTCACGCGCGACTACCGGCTCGCCATGCGCACGCGCGAGGAGCTGCTCGTCGAGGCGTCGCGGGGCGACGAGGCGAAGCTGGTGCGCGCGCTCGACGAGAAGATGCGCGCGCTCTTCGGGCGGTCGCTGAAGCTCCGGCAGGTCTCGGCGGGCGGCTGCAACGGCTGCGAGGCGGAGCTGAACGCGTCCGGGAACATCCAGTTCGACCTGTCGCGCTTCGGGATCCAGTTCGTCGCCTCCCCGCGCCACGCGGACGGGCTCGTGGTGACGGGTCCGGTGACCGAGAACATGCTGCTCGCGCTGCAGAAGACCTACGAGGCGACGCCGGCGCCGAAGATCGTGGTCGCGGTCGGCGCCTGCGCCATCTCGGGCGGGCCGTTCGCCGGCAGCCCGGTCGCGAACGACGGCGTGGAGGGCGCCATCCCGGGCGTCCCGGTCGATCTCTGGATCCCCGGCTGTCCTCCGCACCCGATCACGATCCTCGACGGGCTGCTGCGGCTCCTCGGCCGCGTCGAGGGCGACGCGCTCCGGCTCGCCGGCACGGGTATCGTGGGCGCCTCGGAGCCGATCCCGGGGCCGGCCTCCGCCCCGGCGAAGATCGCCTAGGACGACCCCGCCGGCGGGGGGGCGGACCCACGGGTGCCGGACGGCTCACGCGAGCTCGAGGCGTGTCCCGCCGAGAACGAGAACATTCTCGCTGCGTTGCATGCGGGCCACCGTCGAGGACGGCAGGACGGGCTTCTTGCACCTCCCTGCCCTGGCCGCCGGGAGGTTCGGGCTCGTTCGATCCCCCCCGATCTCCCGTCCTCTCGGCGGCCCCTTTCGCCGAGAGGCACCACTCATGCTCCACACACATCAGCTCGGGTGTGCGGTCAGGCGGGGCGCGGCGCCGTGGAGGGCGCCTGGGGCGGCATGGGCGGCGGCGACTCCGAGCGCGCCAGCTCGACCCGCGGCGCGAGCGGCATCGCGATCCAGAGCGCGACGTAGACGATGAGGCCCCACCCACCGAGCACGAGCGACAGGATGAACGCGAAGCGCAGCGCGGCCACCGGGAGGCCGAAGCGATTGGCGAGCCCGCGGCAGACGCCAGCGATCATCTTGCCCTCGCGGGCGCGCTGCCAGTCGCGGACCGGCGGGTAGTCCACCATCCAGCTCCCGCAGGCGGCGCACTTCACGGCGCGGTGATGGTTCTCGGTCATGCAGTAGGGGCAGGTCATGGGCTTCCTCTGCCCCGCCCTACGCCGTCCGCCGCGCGCTATTTCGCCGCGCGCCCTGCGAGGGGCCGCTCGTACAGCGCGGCGAAGAGCCGCCGCCCGGTCGGGAGCGGCACCACGAACGCGCGGCGCTCGACGAGGCTCTCCTCCGCAGCGAGCCTGCGCAGCTCCTCGGGCGGGACGAGCCGCGCCACGTCCGCGACCGCGCGCACGCTCACGGGCGCCACGACCTCCGCCGCGCCGGCCGTCCCGGCCGGGAGCTGCAGCACGACGGCGAGCGCGCCGCCCGGCGCGAGCCAGGAGGCGATGCGTGGGATCGCCACGCGGACGTCCACGTACTCGAGCACGAGCGCCGCGTGGACGAGGTCGAACGCGCCGGGCACGAGCGCCGCCTTCTCGAGGTCGGCGCAGAGGAGCTCGAGCGAGGGGCCGAGCCGCATGAAGCGCTGCCGGGCGACGCCGAGGAAGGAGAGGTTCACGTCCACGCCCACCGTGCGCCCGGTGCTCGCGACCGCGACCTGCTCGAGCCCGTTGCCCGTGGCCACCCCGAGCACGGCGAGCCGGCGCGGCTGCCGCGCGGCGTAGACCTTCGCGAAGATGGTCGAGAGCGGCGCGAGGAGGTCGACACCGCCCGGACCCATGTACGCCTCGTACTCGGCCGCCGAGACGAGCGACCACGGGTTCGTGCGGGCCATGGCGAACGTATACCGCGCGGACCGCCTTCGAGGGTCGCCGGGAACGACTCCACCGCCCGTCGGGCGGGCGTCCGCTCCCGCCCCCAACGGGCGGAGCCCTCCGGATGCACTCCGAGTCGCGGTGCGCGATACTCGGCTGAACGTGTCATGACGCGGAGGACGAGGCCGACCTCGAAATGCCAGCTCAGCGTGCTCCACCGACGAGCGGCGGGTGCGGGCCGACCTGCACGGAACGACGGGCGCGCGTCCTCGTCGTCGACGACGAGCGGTTCGTCGCCACCGCCCTGCAGCGTGCGCTCGGGCGCGAGCACGACCTCACCGCGCTCGACCGGGCCCAGGACGCGCTGCAGCTCATCGCGGGTGGCGCCCGCTTCGACGTCATCCTCTGCGACCTCATGATGCCGGTGATGAGCGGGATGGAGCTGCACGCGAAGCTCGCCGCGGCGGTCCCGGACCAGGCGGAGCGGATGGTGTTCATGACGGGCGGCGCCTTCACGGACGAGGCGCGCGCGTTCCTCGATTCCGTCCCGAACGAGCGCGTCGACAAGCCGTTCGACCTCGCCGCGCTGCGCGCGCTGGTGCGCCGGCTCGCGCGCTGAAGGGGTGAGATGACCGACACGACAGACGATCTCCGCGCCGCCTGGAGCGCCGTCGCGGACGAGGCGATCGCGCTCCGCGACGCCCTCCGCGACCTGCCCGTCGCGACCGAATCGGAGCCCGCCCACGTCCGCGCCGAGGTGGAGCGACGGCTCCCGCTCGACGCGCCGATGCCGCTCGCGACCGTGGTGCGCGAGGCGGCGGCGCTCCTGCGCGAGCACGCGGTGCACGTCATCCACCCGCGCTACTTCGGGCTCTTCAACCCGAGCGTGCGCGACGCCTCCCCCCTGGGCGATGCCCTCGCGGCGCTCTACAACCCCCAGCTCGCCGTCTGGTCGCACGCGCCCGCCGCCGCCGAGCTGGAGCGGCACGCGCTCCGGCACCTCGGCGCGGCGCTCGGCCGCGCCTGGGAGGCGGCGACCTTCACGACCGGTGGCGCCGAGGCGAACCTCACCGCCGTC
>DASWDS010000064.1:0-4243 GCA_036395165.1 Anaeromyxobacteraceae bacterium
GAGGTGACGCCGCGGCGGCGCATCCCGGCGATGGTCGGCATGCGCGGATCGTCCCACCCGGAGACGCGCCCCTCGTTCACGAGCTGGAGGAGCTTCCGCTTCGACATGACGGTGTAGCCGAGGGCGAGCCGGGCGAACTCGTACTGCCGCGGCCGGGGATCCCACGGGCCGAGGGCGTCGAGCACCCAGTCGTACAGCTCCCGGTTCGACTCGAACTCGAGCGTGCAGATGGAGTGCGTCACGCCCTCGAACGCGTCCTCGAGCGGGTGGGCGTAGTCGTACATGGGGTAGATGCACCAGCGGTCACCCATGCGGTGGTGGTGCGCGTGCCGGATCCGGTAGAGCAGCGGATCGCGCATGAGCACGTTCGGGTGCGCCATGTCGATGCGCGCTCGCAGCACGCAGGCGCCGTCCTCGAAGTCGCCCGCGCGCATCCGCCGGAACAGCTCGAGGCTCTCCGCGGCGGGCCGGTCGCGCCAGGGGCTGTTCTGGCCAGGGCGCTCGAAGCTGCCGCGCTGCTCCCGGATGGCCTCCTGCGACTGGCTGTCGACGTAGGCCTTCCCCTCGCGGACGAGGCGCTCCGCGCACGCGTACATCTGCTCGAAGAAGTCGGAGGCGTAGTACAGGTGCTCGCCCCACTCGCCGCCGAGCCAGCGCACGTCCGCCTCGATCGCCTCCACGTAC
Organism: Anaeromyxobacteraceae bacterium; assembly: GCA_036395165.1. Taxonomy (GTDB): domain Bacteria; phylum Myxococcota; class Myxococcia; order Myxococcales; family Anaeromyxobacteraceae; genus Anaeromyxobacter_A. The sequence goes on from DASWDS010000064.1 coordinate 685, forward strand.
GAGGTGTCCTCGGTGGTGGGGTTCGTGTCGTCGAAGCGCAGGTGGGTCCGGCCGCCGTAGGCTCGCGCCAGCCCGAAGTTGAGCAGGATCGACTTCGCGTGGCCGATGTGGAGGAAGCCGTTCGGCTCGGGCGGGAAGCGCGTCACCACCCGGCCGCCGTTCTTGCCGGCGGCGAGGTCGGCCTCGACGATCTGGGCGAGGAAGTGGGTGGGCCGCGGAGCTTCGCTCATGACGATCTCTTAACTCAGCCGACGAGGCGGATCGCGCCGTCGAGCCGGGAGAGCGTCTCGTCCTTGCCCAGGATCTGGACGACGTCGTAGATGCCGGGCGAGGCGGTCCCGCCCGTGAGCGCCACCCGCACCGGCTGCGCCACCTTCCCGATGGCGAGGCCGCGCGCCTCCGCGATCTCCTGGAAGAGCTTCTCGAGCGCGGCCGTCTCGAGCGAGGAGAGCGCGGCGACGCCGGCCCGGATCGCCTCCAGGATGGGCTTCGTGTCCTTCGTGAGGAGCTTGTCCTTCGCCTTCGGGTCGAGCTGGATGGGGGCGTAGAAGTAGCGGAACTGCGTCACCATCTGCCCGAAGGTCTTGGCCCGCTCGCGCGCGACCTCGACGATGTGGCGGAGCTTCGCGTCGTCCTGGGCCGGCAGCCCGGCGGCGGCGAAGTAGGGCACGGCGCGCCTCGCCAGCTCGTCCGTGGAGAGCTTGCGCATCCAGGTGTGGTTCACCCACTCCATCTTCTCGAGGTTGAACACGCCTGCGCTCTGGTTCACGTCCTTGAAGTCGAAGTACCTCACGAGCTCGTCGAGCGTGAAGATCTCCTCGTCGCCGTGCGACCAGCCGAGGCGCGCGAGGTAGTTCACGACCGCGCCGGGCAGGAAGCCCATGTCGCGATAGGCGGTGACGCTCGTCGCGCCGTGGCGCTTCGAGAGGCGCGCCTTGTCGGCGCCGAGGATCATGGGGAGGTGCGCGAACACCGGCACGGGCTCGCCCAGCGCCTCGTACATGAGGATCTGCCGGGCCGTGTTGTTCACGTGGTCGTCGCCGCGCGCCACGAGCGTGATCCCCATGGTGACGTCGTCGACGAGCGCGCCGAAGTTGTAGAGCGGCATGCCGTCGCCGCGCAGGATGACCTCGTCCTGCAGCGTGTCGTGGGGCGTCGTGATGGGCCCCTTCACGAGATCCTGGTACGTCGTGGCGCCGGTCTCGGGCATCCGGAAGCGGATGACGTGCCGGCGCGACGGGTCGTACGGCTTCTCGCGGCAGGTCCCGGGGTACTTGAACTGGCGCTTCTCCGCCTCGGCCTGCTTGCGGAGGACATCCAGCTCCTCCCTCGTGCAGTAGCAGGCGTAGGCCTTGCGCTCCTGGATGAGCTTCTCGGCGTAGCTCTTGTAGATGTCGAGCCGCTGCGTCTGGAAGTAGGGCGGGTGCGGACCGCCCACCTCGGGACCCTCGTCCCAGTCGAGCCCGAGCCACCGCATCGCGTCGAGGATGGCGTCGACCGCCAGCTGGGTCGACCGCTCGCGGTCCGTGTCCTCGATGCGGAGCACGAAGGCGCCGCCGGTGTGGCGGGCCCAGAGCCAGTTGAAGAGGGCGGTCCGGGCGCCGCCGATGTGGAGGTAACCGGTGGGCGAGGGGGCGAACCGAAGGCGAGGCTTGTCCGTCGTCATGGCCGGCGGAAGCTAGCACGGGGCACCCGTGAATTCACGCACGTGCGTGCCCGTCCGGGCAGTAGGATGGCACCGTGAAGAAGCTCATGGCCCTGGTCGCTCTTCTCGCCTCCGGTCCCGCGCTGGCGGCGCTCGCCGTCCCGGCGAGCGTGGAGGAGCTCGCTCGCTCGTCGGACGCGGTGGTCCGCGGCCGCGTGGTGAAGGTCGCGGCGCGCTGGTCCTCCGACGGGAAGCGCATCTCGACCTATGCCGAGGTGGAGCCGTCCAGCGTCTGGCGCGGGAGCGCGCCGCCGCGCGTGACCGTGGTCGTCCCGGGCGGCGTGGTGGGGAACATCGGCCAGCGGGTGGACGGCGCGCCGGCCTTCGCCGAGGGCGAGGAGGTGGTGCTCTTCGTCGCGGCGGCAGGCCCCGCGTTCCGGGTCCAGGGGCTCGCCCAGGGCAAGTTCGCCGTCGTCAACGGCGTCGCCAGGCCGGACCTGTCGCAGGTCGGCTTCGTCGATCGCCCCGCGCTCCGCGCGGGCGAGCGGCGGGTCGAGCCGATGGCCGTGGACGAGCTGGAGCAGCGGGTGAGGGCGGCGAGGTGAGCCGCCTCCTCCGCGCCGCCGCGGCGCTCGTGCTCCTCGCCGCGGCCGGCGTCGCGGTCGCGTTCGTCCGCACGACCGTCACGAAGAATCCGGCGAGCGGTGTGTGCCTGTGGTGGAACGCGCGGCAGGTCGCGTACGAGGTGAACGCGAGCGCGTTCGATTCCCCGAGCGCGCTCGCCGGCTCCTGCACGTCGTCGATTGCGGCAGGCGTCGTCGGCGCGAGCCTCCCCGCGTGGTCGCAGGCGACCCGCCTCGGCGAGGCCGCTCCTTGCACCGACTTCAAGTACGTGGGGGGCGCGGACTCGACGCGCAAAGACCTCGGCTACGACCGGAACAACCCCGCGAGCAACGTGAACCTGGTGGTGTTCCGGCGCGGCCTATGCGCCCAGCAGACGACCGACGCGAATTGCCAGGATCCCACGAACGGCACCTGCATCGAGACGCACAACTGCTGGTCGCACGACGCGCTGGTCGGCGCGGGAGCGACCATCGCGCTCACCACCGCCACCTTCGTCGTCTCGACCGGCGAGATCCTGGATGCCGACATCGAGCTGAACGGGTGGAACGGCGAGCAGCCGCCCAGCGCAGCGGGCCTGTACTTCACGTGCGCGGAGCCCGGGCCGGGAGTCACCACGTGCCCGCAGGGAGCGTATGGCGGCACGAGCTGCATCGCCTGGGACGTCAAGAACACGGTGACGCACGAGGCAGGCCACATGCTCGGCCTCGACCACGTGTGCGAGAACGCCTATCCCGCGCCGTACAACGCCTGCCCCTCCGGCTCGCCGACGATGGCGCCCACCGCCGTTCTCGGCGACATCACGAAGCGGACGCTCGCGCCCGACGACGTCGAGGGCGTCTGCACGATCTACCCGGCGGGCAAGGCGGTCGATCGCACGACGGCGTGCCCCGCCGCGCCGGCGCCGAACACGGCGATGGGCTGCGGCTGCGGCACGGGCGGCGGGAGCGGGCTCGCGCTCCTGGGTCTCGTCGCCGCGCTCCGGCGCCGGCGCCCTCAGCGGATCACGGCGCCCGCGTAGCCGACGACGCTGCGGTGATCGCCGTTCACGTCGCCGCTGTTCGCGTATCGCACCAGCTCCGCCTTCGCCGCGCCCAGCTCGCGCACGCACGCGAGCATGACCGTCGCGGGGATGACCCCGCACATCGTGATCCCCTCCCGGTGCACCGTCTCGTGGAGCCCGCGGGCGTCGAGCGCGAGCACCCGGTCGAGGGCATGGCGATCCAGCTCGCGCGCCGTCTCCGCCGGGATGTAGTGGCTCATGTCGCTCGAGGCGACGACGAGCGCGGGGCG
>DASWDS010000065.1:0-1758 GCA_036395165.1 Anaeromyxobacteraceae bacterium
CTGGGGCCATGGCGCACCTCCCGCGTCGCCCACGCTAGCAGATGTTGACGCGCCCGGCGCACCCGGGCGCCCGCGGGCCCCGTGCTATGAAGTCGCCGTGACGCTCCTCCACGCCGCCGGGCTGCGCCTGTCGTTCGGGAGCCGCACCGTCTTCGACGGCCTCACCTTCACGATCGAGGAGGGCGAGCGCGTCGGGCTGGTGGGCGTGAACGGCTCGGGCAAGTCCTCGCTCATGCGCATCCTCGCGCGCGCGGCCGAGCCGGACCGCGGCGAGCTCCAGCTCCGGCGCGGCGCCGCCGTGACGCACCTGCCGCAGGAGCCCACCTTCGACGAGGGCGCGACCGTGGCGTCCGAGCTGGAGGTGGCGCGCGCGCCGCTCCGGGCGGCGCTCGACGCGCACGCGCAGCTGGTGGCGCGCTTCGAGGCGGAGCGGGACGAGGCCGCCCACGACCGGCTGCTCGCCGACCTGGCGGTCCTCTCCGACCGCGTCGAGCACCTCGGCGGCTGGGACACCGCCCACGAGGCGCGCCGGCTGCTCGATCGCCTCGGCGTGAAGGAGTGGAACCAGCAGGTCGCGTCGCTCTCCGGCGGCACGCGGAAGCGCGTCGCCATCGCGCGCGCGCTCCTCACGCGGCCCGACCTCCTGCTCCTCGACGAGCCCACGAACCACCTCGACGCGGACACGGTGGACTGGCTCGAGGAGGAGCTCGACCAGCTCTCGGGCGCGCTCCTCCTCGTCACCCACGACCGCTACTTCCTCGACGACCTCGTCGATCGGATCGTGGAGATCACGCCGGGCGCGGGGGTGACGAGCTACCCCGGCAACTACGAGGCGTACCTCGAGCAGAAGCTCGTCGCCGAGGAGCTCTCGGCCGCGGGGCAGCACAAGCGCGAGCGCTGGATCTCGCAGGAGGTGGCGTGGCTCAGGCAGGGCGTCGAGGCGCGCCGGACGAAGAGCAAGGCGCGCATCCAGCGCGCGCGCACGCTCATGGCCGAGCGCGGCTTCGCCCGGCCCAAGGTCGCGGACCTCCAGGTCGCGGCGCCGCCGCGCCTCTCGCAGATCGTCATCGAGGCGCACGGGCTCGCGAAGTCGTTCGGCGCGGGTCCCGTGCTGGAGGGCGTGAGCTTCCGGCTGCAGCGCGGCGAGCGGGTCGGCATCGTCGGCCCGAACGGAGTCGGCAAGACGACCTTCCTGCGCGTCCTCCTCGGCGAGCTCGCGCCGGACGCGGGCGAGGTCGTCACGGGCAAGCGCACGCGCGTCGCCTATTACGATCAGCAGCGCGCGCGCCTCGACCCCGAGAAGACGGTGTACGAGGCCGCGGGCGGCGGCGCGCCCGGGTCGCAGGGGGAGGACTTCGTCGAGCTCTCCGGCCGGAAGGTCGCGCTGCGCGATTACCTGGACGATCTCCTCTTCCCGCCCACGATGCAGCGCATGCAGGTGAAGGCGCTCTCCGGCGGCGAGCGGAACCGGCTCCTCCTGGCGCGGCTCTTCCTGGAGGGCGCCAACGTGCTCGTCCTCGACGAGCCCACGAACGACCTCGATCTCGTCACGCTGAACGCGCTCGAGCGGCTCCTGCTCGACTTCGACGGCAGCGTCCTGCTCGTCACGCACGACCGCTACTTCCTCGACAAGGTCGCCACCGCGATCCTCGCGTTCGAGGGCGAGGGCCGCGCCGTGCGGTACCCCGGGAACTACGAGACCTACCGGACCCTCAAGGCACAGGCCGAGGCGGCGGCCGCGGCGGAGGCGGCGTCATC
>DASWDS010000066.1:0-17211 GCA_036395165.1 Anaeromyxobacteraceae bacterium
CGAGCTCCGCGAGGCTGCGCGGAACCGACGGCGGGGTCGCCACCGGTGCTCCGCCGCGCGCATCGGCGCCGTCGTCGCGCCGCTCCGGGTGCGGGGGGCGGCCGCCGAGCGCGAAGAGCAGCGTCCCGCCCAGCCCGTAGACGTCCGACGACGTGTCGGGCGCGCGGCCCTCGAGCTGCTCGGGAGCCATGAAGGGCAGGGTACCGACGCGGCGGGGCGCGCCGCCGGCGCGTGCCTGGGGAGGCGCGACGAGGCTCGCCGCGATGCCGAAGTCGGCCAGCATGGCCCGGCGGCTCTTCGGCAGCACGAGGACGTTCTCCGGCTTCACGTCGGAATGCACGACGCCGGCCCGGTGCGCAGCCGCCACCGCCGCGCAGATGGGCTGGAGCAGGCGCGCCGCCTCGTCGGCCGCGAGGGGGCCGCGCTCGGCGACGTGCGCGCGCAGCGAGCGCCCGAGCGCGACCGCCCCCGGAGCGCCCTCCACGTCCGGCTCGGCGCAGAGCGCCATCTCGATGAAGAAGCGGCCGTCGCCGAGGTCGCCCGCGTCGAACACCGTGACCACATGGGGCGAGAGGACGCGCGCCATGAGCCCTGCCTCGGCGCGGACGCGCTCGACGAAGGCGGGATCGGCGACGCTCCGGAACACCTTCAGCGCGCAGAGGCGATCGAGGTCGAGCCGGCGGGCCTGGTAGACCTCGGCCTGGCTGCCGGCGCCGATGAGCCCGAGGATCTCGTAGCGCGCCCCGGCTCCGTCGTCCCGCCGCGGCGCCGGCTGGGCCAGAAGCGCCTCCACCCGGTCGCGCTGCGCCGGATCCGCGGCGAGCCGCGCCACCACCTCGGCGCGCAGCGGCTCGGGCGCCCTGCTCGCGAGGTCCCACAGCTCGACGTCGTCCATGAGCGGCGCGATCGCTGGTCTCACGAGGCGGCCTCCGTGACGCCCGGGCCCTGCTCGACGTACCCGCGGAGGAAGGCGAGCCAGCGGCGGACGTCCGCGACCGGACGCCCGAGCTTCGCCGCCAGGCGGGCCTCGGGCAGGTACTCGAACAGCGCGAGCTCGGCGGCGCGCGCGATGAGCTCGGCCTCGCGGACGTTCCGATCCGCGCGCAGGCGCTCCAGCGCGCGGCGCACCTCGGCGCGGTCGTGCGCCACGTGCACCGACGCCCAGCGCTGGAAGAAGGCGTGGTCGGCGTCGACGGTGCTCCGCGCGACGCCCAGCATGCGCGCCGCCTCGTGCTTCGGCACGCCGCCCAGGACCCGCAGCTCGACGACCTTCGCGATGCGCTCGCGCGGCGCCACGTTGGCGTCCTCGCGCAGCTCCTCGAGCAGCCGGTGCACGACGGCGATCTCCGCCACCGCCAGCGCGTCCTCCAGCTCGGGGAAGCGCGCCGCGCGCTCCACCGAGTAGAGGAGGACGTTGGTGCGCAGGACGTCCACCGGGTTGTGGCGCGCGTTGCGCCAGTGGTGCGCGATGCGCGCGCTCCGGACCGCGGCGAAGAACGAGCGGAGGAGGTGGTCCCTGCTCTCGAAGACGAGCGGCGCCTTCGCCTCGCGCGCCGCCTCGTCCGGCCGTGCGCGGAGGAAGAGGCGCGCCAGCGCCTCGTTCGTGAGCGCCGTCCCGGAGAGCGTCCCCATCCGGCCGAACCGAGTCCCGCGCACGAGCTGGCGCAGCTCGTCGTACATGGCGGCGATGTCGCGCTCGCTGAACTCCACACCGCCATCTTACCGCCGATGCGGGGGTTCTCTCGCCTGCCCCCTGGGCCCTAGTGGACGCGCTCGAAGTAGAGGCGGGACCGCGCCCAGTCGGGCGTGCCGCGCTTGCGGTCCTTCAGCGCCTGCTCGACCAGCACCTGGCCGTGCACTCCGGAGAAGCTCTGCCGCAGCGCGCGCCGGTGCGCCTCGCACACCTGGATGTCGAGACGGATGCGGTGGCCGAGCACGCTGCCCGCCATGACGAGGAGCAGCACCGGCCTGAACTCGGCCTCCTCGGTACATCCCTGTCGGCTGCAGCGAGGCATCGCGCTCGACCCGTGTCGAAACCGCCGGTGAGCCATCGGCGGACGTCGAGTGTACCCGGAATCGCTCCTGGCACGTCCGTTCTCCGGCCTCGCAGGGAGCGGGTCGCCGGACACGCGACGGCCGTGCGTAGGTTTCATCGGCGGAGTGTCGAGACATGAGCCCGAAGCGTCAGAGCGCGTGGAACGGCAGCGGACGCCTCATCGGCATCGGCGCGTCGGCAGGCGGCATCGAGGCGCTCATCCGCCTGGTCGGGCGCCTCCCCGCCGACCTCGGCGCGCCCGTCCTCGTCGTCCTCCACCTCGCCCCCGGCGCGGCGAGCGGGCTCGCCGGCATCCTCGCGCGCAAGGGGCCGCTCGAGGCGGCCCAGGCGCGGGACGGCGATCGCCTGCGGCCGGGCCGCATCCTGGTCGCTCCGCCCGACCACCACCTCGTCGTCCAGGATGGCCGAGTGCGGCTGCGCGGCGGGCCGCGCGAGAACGGCGTCCGGCCGGCCATCGATGTGACGACGCCGGGTACAGCGTGAGGAGGATCGTGTGGGCGTGCGCCAGCGAGTGACGCGACCGAGGCGCGCTTCCGCCCGCGACGCGTCCGAGGCGAGCAATCTGGCCGCCGCCCTGGCGCTCGCGACGGATGCGCTCGAGACGAGCGCGATCTCCGCGGGCCTCGTCCGCGTGCGCGCGCGCTCGTCGCCGGAGCGGCTCGCGGACGAGGCGGCGCAGTTCGTTCGGCTGCTCGCGCTCGCCGTGAAGGGCGACGGCGGGCTGCGAAGCGCCGTGGACGCGGCCGTCCGGGAGGGCGCCTTCGCCGCCGCGAGCGAGCGGGAGGTCGGGCTCGTGTTCGCCGTGTGGCGGCGCGCCGTCGAGGCGCAGTTCGCCGGCGAGCTCGACGAGGGCCGCCGAACGCGCGCGCTGGCGGCGCTCGACGACCTCGAGACCCGCGTCCGCGCGCGCGCGGTGGCCTGGGCGGAGAAGCGCATCGACGTCATCGTGGTCGCGGCGTCCGCCGGCGGCCTGATGGCGCTGGAGGAGCTGCTCGCGCCGCTCTCGCCGGGCCTGCCGGCGACGGTGATGGTCGTGCTGCACGTCTCGCCGCGCACGCCGAGCCTCGTCGCGAACATCCTGGCGCGCAAGACCAGGCTCCGGGTGGCGGCGGCGGTGCACGGCGGTGCGCTCCACATGGGGACGGTCTACGTCGCGCCGCCGAACCGGCACCTCACCGTGACGCACCGTCACACCCGCCTCACCGAGTCGCCGGAGGTCCTGCGCCTGCGGCCGGCCGCGGACGTCCTCTTCGCCTCCGCGGCGGAGGCCTTCGGTTCGCGGGTCGGGTCGATCGTGCTCTCCGGGACCGGAACGGACGGCGCGCTCGGGACGCGCGCGGTCCGCGAGCACGGCGGAATCACCTTCGCCCAGGATCCGGAGACGGCCGAGTTCGGCGGGATGCCCTCCGCGGCCATCATGGCCGGCGGCGCGGAGCACGTGTTGCCGCTCGCACGACTCCCGGCCGCGCTGCAGCTCGCCGTCGAGCGTGGCCGCGGCGCTGACATCGACTGATCGCGAGGAGGTCCGTTTGGCAGGAGACCGCGACGTGCTCGAGGACATCCTGGAGAAGATCCGGGGCGCCCGCAACTTCGACTTCCGCAACTACAAGCGCGCGACCCTGCAGCGGCGGATCGAGCGCCGCATGAGCGAGCGCCGGTGCCGCAGCATGAGCGAGTATGCCGAGCTGCTCGACCGGGCGCCGGAGGAGTACGACGCCCTCGTCTCGCGCATGCTCATCAAGGTGACCTCGTTCTTCCGCGATGCAGAGACGTGGGATCTCATCGCGAGGAAGGTCCTCCCCCCGCTCATCAAGAAGAAGCAGGCCGGCGAGGAGCTCAGGATCTGGAGCGTCGGGTGCGCGACCGGGGAGGAGGCCTACTCCGTCGCGATCCTCGTCGCCGAGGCGCTCGGTCCCGCCGCCGCCACCGCCAACGTGAAGGTGTTCGGGACCGACGTGGACGAGGCGGCGGTGGCCATGGCGCGCCGAGGCATCTATCCCCGGGCCGCGGTCGAGGACCTCCCAAAGGACCGGCTCGCGCGCTGGTTCACCCAGGTGCCGGAGGGCTGGGCGGTCAAGAAGGACATCCGGCGCATGGTGGTCTTCGGGGTGAACAACCTCGTCTCCGACGCGCCCATCTCGCGGCTCGACCTCCTGCTGTGCCGGAACGTGTTCATCTACCTCGACGCGCGGCTCCAGAAGCGCGTGCTCTCGCGCTTCCACTACGCGCTGCGCCCGGACGGCGTCCTCGTCCTCGGCAAGTCGGAGCTCATCCCGTTCGCCGCCAACGTCTTCGAGCCGATCGACCTCCAGCGCCGTGTCTACCGCCGCGGGAGCACGAACGGCCGCGAGCTCCTCGACGAGGAGCGCCTGGCGGGGCTGCTCGAGCAGGAGGACGTCTCGCGCGCGGTGCGGCAGACGCGCGACGACCTGTCGGCGCTGGGCCAGTTCCACCGCGAGCTGCTCGACGCCGTCCCGTACCCCGTCCTCGCGACCACCGTCGACGGCGCCGTCTCGTTCTGGAACGCGGCGGCGGCCCGGCTCTGGAAGCGCACCGCCGCCGACGTGCACGGGAAGCGCATCACCGCGCTCGGGCTCCCCGGCCTCGCCGGCGACCTCCTCGTCGAGAAGACCGCCCAGGTGCGCGAAGGCAAGGCCGACCGCCGCAGCGCGGAGGGCACGATCGATCGCGGCGACGGCGAGCCGGTCACGCTGTCGGTGGACGTGACGCCGCTGCGTGACGCCGGGAACGAGGTGGTCGGTCTCCTCTACGTGGGGCAGGACGTCACGGCGCTGCGCCGCATGGACGAGACGCTCCGAGCCGCCCGCGAGGAGCGCGACCGATCGGTCGAGGACCTCCGGACCGCGACGGAGGAGATGCAGTCCTCGAACGAGGAGCTCGAGACGACGAACGAGGAGCTGCAGTCGGCGAACGAGGAGCTGCAGACGACGAACGAGGAGCTGCAGTCCGCGAATGAGGAGCTCGAGACGACCAACGAGGAGCTGCAGTCCACCAACGCCGAGCTCGACGCCACGAACCGCGAGCTGGCGCACCGGACCGAAGAGCTGAATTTTCTCTCCTTCCACCAGCGCACCATCATCCGCAGCCTCTCGGCCGCGGTGGCCGTCCTCGACCCGCAGGGGCGGATCACGGTCTGGAACCTCGCCGCCGAACGGCTCCTCGGGCTGACCGAGGCGGAGGCGGTCGGGCAACTCCTCTGGACGCTGCGCGTCCCGATCCTGGCGCGGGCGCTCATGAAGGAGATCCGCAAGAAGCTCCTGAAGCAGCTCGCGCTGCGCGTCGAGGACATCCAGTACGAGCGGCCCGGCGGTGGACGCGGGCACGCGGCGCTCTCGGCGGTGCCGCTCGTCGAGGACCAGCGGGCGCTCGGGTCGGTCATCATCGTCGAGGACACCACGCGCGCCGTCCTCCTCGCGGAGGAGCGGCTGCGCGAGGCCGCCGAGAAGCGCGAGCGCGAGCGCCGGACGGGCTCGCGCCGGGAGAAGATCTCGTAGCGGCGCTCCCGATCGGCTCCCCGCCTGCTCCGCGTCCGGAAGCTCACCCGCCAGGGACATCCCGGCGTTCCCGTGCACATGTGGCGCGTGCTCCCCATGCTGACCTGAAGGGAGCGTCCTCGCGACGCGCCCGCCACGCGATGAAGGAGCAACCGCACAGCGAGCACTCGGTGCTCATCGCGAAATACCGGTCGCTCTGCAAAAAGTACCGTGCCCTCGTCGACCGTTACGGCGCCGACGTGGGCCACGAGCGCGGCGCGCTCTCCCTGGCGTTCTCGGCCATCCGCCGGAGCCGCACCGGGATGGCGCTCCTCCGGAGCGGCGGGTTCCTCGTCCGGAACATCCGCTGGCTGGCGCTCGAGCGCCGGGCCGGCCCATGGCGGTGCGAGGGCGTCCTCTACCCCCACCTGCACGCGCTCGCGATCGGCGAGGCCGGCGCGATGGCGCACGACGGCGCGCGCGTCCGCGAGGTGCGGTTCGCCCGCGGGGACGACGAGATCATCGAGATCCGCCTGGAGCAGCTCGATCGCCCCGGCGTGCCGCTCTTCCTCGCCATGGCGCGCGACGTGACGGAGGCGGTGCGCGCCGAGCGCGAGGAGGAGCGCGCCCGCTCGGACGCGGCCGAGCGCGAGCGGCTGCGCGCGGTCGGCGACCTCGCGTCCGCGACCGCACACGAGATCAACAACGTCCTGCACACCATGGCGCTGCGCCTCGCCTCGCTCCGCGGGCAGATGCTGGGCGGCGCCACCGAGGACGGCCTGGGCGCGCTCTCCCGCATGGTCGACGAGGCGGCGGCGCGCGTGAGCCGGCTCGAGGACGCGGCGGGCCGCTCCGCGGTCGCGCCCGCGCTCACGCCGCCGCCGGCCGCCTCCCGCGCCGGCCAGGGCCGGGACGCCTCCGCCGGCAAGCCCCTCCACGTCCTCGTGGTGGACGACGATCCCGACGTGCTCGAGGCGGCCGGCCTCGCGCTCGAGCATCTCGGCGAGAGCGTGGAGCTCGCCGCGTCGGGCGCCGAGGCCATCGCGCGCTTCACGGCGGGAGAGCGGTTCGACCTCGTGCTGTGCGACATCGGCATGCCCCCGCCGGACGGCTGGCAGGTCGCGCGCGAGCTGCACGCGCTCGCCCCGCGCACGCCGCTCTACCTCGTGAGCGGCTGGAGCCGCGAGATCCCGCCCGAACAGGCCCAGCGGGCGGGCGTGGCGGGGCTGCTCCCGAAGCCGCTCTCGCTCGAGGCGCTGCGCGACCTCCTCGCGGCGACGCCGCCGCGCCCGCGCGGCTCGGCGAGGCCGCAACAAGCGCCCGCCCAGGGCACCTGGGCGCACTAATAGTGAGACGGCGCGGTCACCCCGCGCGGACCGCCACGGCCGGGATGACCTCCAGCACGCGCGCTCGCATGACGTCGCTGTGCTCGATCTCGGGCGACGTCGGCACGTCGTGCGCGGCGCGGGGCACGAGGCCCCCCGGCGAGTAGTTGCGGCCCGGGTCGCCCACGAGCGCCGTCGCGCCGCGGGCGGCGAGCTTCGCGAGCCACGCGACGCTCTCCTCCGCGAGCTGGCGCTCGTAGAAGACGTCGCCCGCGAGCACCACGTCGAAGCCGTCGAGCGGATCGCCCAGCAGATCGTCGCCGCGGAACTCGACCGCGACCCGGTTCAGCTCCGCATTGAGGCGCACGGCCGCCTCGCAGAACGGGTCGAGGTCGGACGCGACGACGTGCGCGGCGCCCGCGCGCGCGGCGGCGATCGCGACGAGGCCGCTCCCGGTGGCGAAGTCGAACACGGTGCGCCCGCGGACGATCTCGGGGTGATCGAGCAGGTGCCTCGCCAGGGCCTGTCCGCCAGCCCATGGGAAGGCCCAGAAGGGCGCCGGGTCCCAATCCTCGAGCCCCTCCGAGGTGGCGTACCACAGCGGGGTGAGCTCGGTCGCCTGGTAGAGCATGAGCTCGGGCGCGAGCGGCACCGGCGCGGGCCGCGTGTGGCGGCGGACGAAGGCGAGCAGATCGGGGAGCGTCCGGGGCGGTGGCACGGCGCCCATGGAGCGCTCGCCGCGGGGGCGCGTCAAGGGCCCCGTCACGCCGTCCGGCGCGCGGCTCACCTCGCCGGAGGGGGCTGGCGGGCGAGGATGCGCTCCATCTCGTCCATCGTCGCGTTCATCTCGACCATGGCAGCCTCGAACGGCGCCGACGTGGTCATGTCCACGCCTGCCTCGCGCAGGAGGTCCACCGGGTACTTCGAGCTGCCGGAGCGGAGCATGCGCAGGTAAGCGTCACGGTGCTTCGTCTCGCCGCGCGCCGCCTCGTCGCGGATGCCCTTCGACAGCGAGATGGAGGCGACCAGGCTCGTCGCGTACTGGTAGACGTAGAAGTTCCGGTAGAAGTGCGGCACGCCGGCCCACTCCGAGGAGGCGAGGTCGTCCACGCGGCACGTGCCCTGGTCGTGCCCGTGGTACTCGCGGACGGTCTTCAGATAGAGCGCCGACAGGTTCTCGCCCGTCAGCGTCTCGCCGCGCTCGGCCATCTCGTGGATGGCGAGCTCGAACTCCGCGAACTGCACCTGGCGGAAGATGGTCGTGCGCAGGCTGTCGAGGTAGTTGCCGAGGAGCGACAGGCGGGTCGGGTCGTCCTTCGCCTTCTCGAGCATGTGGTGGAGGAGGAGGTTCTCGTTGAGCGTCGAGGCGACCTCGGCGACGAAGATGGCGTAGTCGGACGTGGGGTAGGGCTGGGCGTTCGCCGCCAGCCAGGTGTGGATGGAGTGCCCCGACTCGTGCGCCAGCGTGGAGAGGTCCTCGTACCGGCCGTTGAAGTTGAGGAGCTGGTACGGGTGCACGCCGTAGACGCCGGTGGAATACGCGCCGGCGCGCTTCCCGGTCGAGGGGAGGTAGTCCGTCCAGCCGCTCTCGAAGCCCTTCTTCAGGGCCGCCACGTACTCCTCGCCGAGGGGCGCCACCGCGTCGAGCGTGATGCCGCGCGCCTCGTCGGGGTCGAACCGCATGTCCACGGCCGCGACGACGGGGACGTACAGGTCCTGGTACCGCAGCACGTCGACGCCGAGCATCTTCCTGCGCAGCGCGAGGAAGCGGTGGAAGGTCGGGAGGCTCCGGCGCACGTCGGCGACGAGCCGTCGATAGACGGTGGTGGGGATGTTGTCCTTGAAGAGCGCCGCGTCGAGCGCCGAGGGGAACCCGCGCACCTTCTTCGTGAAGAGGTGGCTCTGCACGTTCGCGTAGAGCGTGGCGCCCATCGTCCGCTGGTACTCGTGCAGCGCGCCGAAGTAGGCGTCGAAGGCCTTGTCGCGATCCTCGCGCACGCGCGAGGCGCGGTGGAACATGAACGCGGAGGGGTCGATGCGCACCTCCTCGCCGGTCGAGAGCTTCACCGTCCGGTACGGCAGGTCCGCGTCCTTGAACACGCCGTACACGGAGCCGCCCGTGCCGGTGACGCTGCCCGCCTCGGCGACGACGCGCTCCTCGCCCGGCCCGAGCGTGTGCGGCTTCCAGCGCAGCGTGTCCTCCAGGAAGAACCGGTAGGGCGCGAGCTTCGGGTTCTCGCCCAGGAACGCCTTCACCTTGCGCGCCGGGAGCTGCAGGAGCTGGGGCCGGACGTACGACGAGGTGGCGTCGAACGTGACCGCGAGCTGCTCCGCGGCCTGGCGCAGCTCGCGCGGGCGCGCCGCGCGCGTGTCCTCGTCCGAGACGGAGCTCGCGTAGACGGCGAGGCGCGACAGGTCCCGGTCGATGCCGAACATCTCGTCGAGGCCGCGCTGCAGCGCCTGGGCCGAGTCGCCCAGGTGACTGCGGTGGCGGGCGAGCTGGGGGACGCGCTTCGCGAGATCGGCCCTCGCCTGGGACCAGGCCTGCTCCGACGGGTACAGGTCGGTCAGATTCCACTTGTACTTGTCGGGGATCTCGGAGCGCTCCTTCGCGCCGGCGGCCGGCGCCGCCGCGAGCAAGAGCATCAGGGCGGCGCTTCGGGAGAAGCGGGGCGTCGTCATCGGTGAGCCTCCGTCGGGCGCGAGCCCACATCTACGCCGGCCGGCGCCGTCCATGTCGATCCCGCTCGGGGCCGTCCGCAACCTGTGACATCCTGGCCCGGTCGTGCCGCGTGCACGGGAGGAGGGACCATGGTCGCACTCGTCGTCCTCGCGGTGGTGGCGCTCGTCGCCGCCCTGGCCGTCGTGGTCTTCAACGGGCTCGTCGCGCGCCGCAACGCGTACCGCAACGCATACAGCCAGATCGACGTCCAGCTCCGGCGTCGCCATGACCTCGTCCCGAACCTCGTCGAGACGGCGAAGGGCTACCTGGCGCACGAGCGCCAGACGCTCGACGCGGTGATCCGCGCGCGTGGCGAGGCCTCGGCCGCGGCGCACCGCGCCGCCACGGCTCCCGGCGACGCGCAGGCGATGAGGGCGGTCGCGGGCGCCGAGGGCGCGCTCTCCGCCTCGCTGTCCCGCCTCGTCGCCGTGGCGGAGGCCTACCCGGACCTGAAGGCGAACGAGACGATGGCGCGCCTCATGGAGGAGCTCGCTTCCACCGAGAACCGGATCGCGTTCGCGCGGCAGGCCTACAACGACGCGGTCATGGACTACAACGTCGCGCGCGAGTCCTTCCCTGGCACGGTCGTCGCCGGCCCGTTCGGCTTCCGCGAGGCGGCCGCCTACGAGGCCGCCTCCGCGACCGAGCGCGAGGCCGTCAAGGTGTCGTTCTAGCCCGGCGGCGGCGCCACGAGCATGGGAAGCTCGCGCGCGACGATCGACTTCTTCGCGAGCCAGCACGCCGCGCGCAGGCGCTCGGCCCTGCTCGTCGTGTCGTTCGGGCTGGCGCTCCTCCTCGTCGTCGCGCTCGTCTACCTGGCGCTGCTCGTCCCGGCGAACCTGCTCTCGCATGCGCCGCCGGGGTCGTGGAGCCCCGGGCTCCTCCTGGGGGCCGCCGCAGGCGTGACGGCCCTCACCGGCGTCGGCAGCGTCTACCACCTCGTGACGCTGTCGCGGGACGGGGGCGAGGCGGTGGCGCGGATGATGGGCGGCACGCCGCTCGACCGGGGCTCCGCCGCGGGAGCGGAGCGGCAGCTGTGGAACGTGGTCGAGGAGATGGCCATCGCCTCCGGGCTCCCGGTGCCACGCCTCTTCGTGCTCGAGCGCGAGCAGGGGATCAACGCCCTCGCGGCAGGGCTCTCGCCGGGGCGCGCCGTCATCGCGGTGACGCGCGGCGCCCTGGACAAGCTATCGCGCGACGAGCTTCAGGGCGTCGTGGCGCACGAGCTCTCCCACGTCCTGAACTCCGACATGAAGCTCAACCTGCGCCTGATGGGGCTCGTCGGCGGGCTCACGATCCTGAGCCTCATCGGCCGCGTCGTCCTCGACGGCGCCCTGCGCGGCGGGCGCACCGATCGGGAGGCGGAGCAGCCCCGGTTCATCGCCTTCGTGTTCGGGCTCCTCGTGAGCGTGGCCGGCTGGGTGGGCGAGATGGGCGGGCAGCTCGTGCGCCTCGCCGTCTCGCGCGAGCGCGAGTACCTCGCGGACGCGGCGGCCGTCCAGTTCACGAGGAATCCGGACGGCCTCGCCGGCGCGCTGCGGAAGGTCGCGCGCGAGGGCTCGATGCTCTCCGCGCCGGCGGCTCTCGAGGCGAGCCACTTCCTCTTCGCCAACGGTGTGTCGGGGGTGCTCGAGCGCTGGTTCGCGACGCACCCGCCGCTCGAGGAGCGCATCCGCCGCCTCGAGCCGGGTGGAGCGGCGGAGCAGGTGGCTGCCGCCACCGCGGCGCCGTCTCTCGCGCGGACGCCGCGCGAGGTCGTGGCGCGGGTGGGCGCCCTCCGCCCGGCGCCGCTCCTGCGCGCGAGCCGGATCCTGTCCGAGCTGCCGCCGGAGCTGGTCGCGGCCGCCCGCGAGCCGTTCGCCGCGCGCGCCCTCGTGTGCGGTCTCCTCCTCGCTCCCGATCCCGCGCAGCGGGAGGCGGAGCTGGGGCGCGTCGCGCTCCCGCCCGGGGCGCTCGGTGAGCTGCGGCGGCTCCTGCCCGCGCTCGACCGGGTCGGCCGCGAGCGGCGCGTCGCCCTCCTCGATCTCGCGCTCCCGGCGCTCGACGCGCTCTCGGCGCCCCAGCTCGCGGCGCTCCGCGCCGAGCTGCACGAGCTCGCCGACGCCCACGGCCGCCTGACCGTCTTCGAGTGGGCGCTCCAGCGCGCCGTCGTCCGCCGCATCGAGCGGCGGCTCTCGGGTGGGCGGACCGCCGTCCGCTATCGCGCCGTCGAGCAGGTCGAGGTGGAGTGCCTCGAGATCCTGTCGCTCCTCGCGCGGGCAGGCGCCCGCGACGCGGCGGCGGCGCAGGCGGCGCTCGAGGCGGGCGCGGCGGAGCTGGGCGTGCGCGGGCGGTGGACGCTCCTCCCGGCGGCGAGGCTCGGCGCCGCGTCGGCCGACCGGGCGCTGGCCGCGCTCGACGAGGCGGCGCCGGACGTGAAGCAGCGCGTCCTCCGCGGCTGCGTCGCGTGCGCGGTGGCCGACGCGCGCGTCACGTCGGACGAGGCGGGCGTCCTGAGGGCGATCTCGAGCTCGCTGGGCTGCCCGATGCCGCCCTTCCAGGCGGCGTGACCACGGGGGCCGCCCCGCTCGCCAGGGTCACTGGCGCGAGGCGGCGCTCTGCTTGTACTCCTCGATGGCCTGCTTCGCCTGCGCCGCCTGCGGGCTCGTCGGCGCGCGCTCGATGACCTTGCGCCACGCCTCGATGCCCTTGTCGGGGTTCTTCAGGTCCTTCGAGTAGACGACGCCCATGTTGAAGAGGCTCTGCACGTGCTTCGGGTCGAGCTTGTTCGCGCGCTCGAAGTTCGCGATCGCCTTCTGGTACTCGCCGATCTCGCGGTACATGACGCCCTGGTCGGTGAGGACGTCGGGGTTGTTGGGCTCGAGGTCCAGCGCCCGCGCGTAGGCGTCGATGGCCTTCTCCCGCTGCTTCGTGTCGAAGTAGTCGTTCCCGAGCTCGATCCACGCGGCCACGTTCTTCGGGTCCTGCGCGACCACCGCCTGCGCGGCCTGGATCCGCTGCTGGTAGTCGACGCCAGCTCCCGGGGCCATCGCCGGCGGCACGCTGGGCGGGGGGGGGGCCGGCTGCTCGCTGCGCTTGCACGCCGCGAGCGAACACCCTACGACGAGGGAGAGCAGGAGGACGGGCCTTCGGGACATGAGCACCTCAGCAAGGCAGGATGACAACGCGTGTGCGCGAAGGCGGCATGGTGCCACAACTCCATCCCGCCGAGTACCGGAGTCGGCAGGGCAGGCCCTCGGCGCGGGGGGACCCCCGTGACCGCCTCCGGGTTCGAGGTGGAGCTCTACACGCTCGTCCAGCATGGCAGCGAGGTGCTCGGTGCGCACAAGAAGCTGCTCCTCCCGTTCGCGCCGTTCATCGGGCTCGAGCTGCGCTTCGGCGAGACGTGCACGTTCCTCGTCGAGGACATCGAGTACTGGCCCGAGGACGGCGTCTTCGTGCTCGACGAGGGCACGCACGTCATCGAGCGCCCGGACGAGTCGCTCGCCGAGTACGAGCGGACCTGGCGCGAAGCGGGCTTCGAGATCTTCCAGCCGCAGCTCACGCCCCCGAAGCGGCACCTGCGCGTCGTGAAGCCGGAGCCGCCGAGGTGAGCGCCCGCTCCCCCCGCGACCGGGCGGGAGCAGCGTGGCCTCCACGCGAGGCGCGTCACCCCGCTACCCGCGGCTTCGGGCGCTTGCGCAGGCTCTCGCACGGGTCCGCGCGGGCCGCGGCCGGCGTGAAGACGACGTAGTCGAAGGGCAGGCCTCCCGCGCCGAACTCCTCCGCGTAGGCGTCCGGCGTGCGCTTCGCGGGGTCGACCTCGAGGAATCCCACCGAGATCGACCGCCGCCCCGGGGCGACGAGCGCCAGGTGCGCCGGCACGCCGTGGTCGACGCGCGCGTGGCCCGCGCCCAGGACGAGGACGCCCGCGGGCCGCGCCGCCTCGGCGAGGCGCGTCGCCATCGTCGCGTCGCGGGCGCGCTGCATGAGCACCATCGGATCGAGCATGGCCCCGGGCAGCTCGTTGCAGTGCGACTCGGCCATCTCGGCCCGCAGCTTCCGCGCCACCTCCTCCGGCAAGGGCCCCTCGCGCTCGAGGAGGGCGCGCACCGCGGGCGTGAGGGCCTCGCTGCCGCGCGACACCACCTCACGCGCCTGCTTCCGCGTGAGGCTCACCGCGACGATGGGGAGGCCGGCGTCGAGCGCGGCCTCGAACACGGGCCGGTAGAGCGAGAACGCCGGCCAGCCGCTCTTCGCCCACCCCACCGCCTCGGCGAGCGCGTCGGGATCGTGCGGCGCGCGAGCCAGCGCCGCGTCCACCGCCGCCTGCTGCTGGACGTCGAGCATCTCGAAGGCGACCGCCGGCCGCCGCCCGGCGGCCACCAGCGCGCCGAGGAGCCGCGCCTGCAGGAGGTGGTGGTCGGGGTTGTCGTGCGTCTCGCCGAGGAGGACGAAGTCGGCGGGACGGAGCGCCGCCTCGAGCGCGGGCAGGTCCGCGAAGCGCGCCGCGCGCACGTCGAACGTGCGCCCCGCGAGCGGGTGGTCTCGGTGGAGCATGGCGCCCGCGGGCGGGCCGGCGCGGGAGGCGCAGGCGGCGAGGGCGAGCATGAGGGCGAGGTGGAGCCGGGGCGGTGGCGAGCGCATGTCGAGCGGACGATGTGCCGCGGAGAGCGGCGTCGGGCGAGGAACGAAAGGGCTTAGCACGAAAGGGAAGGGCGCCGGCAGGCCTCGCCGGCGCCCCTCGCTCGCCTAAAAAGTCAGCTCTTCGCGTTGCGCTTCGTCTCGATCTCCCTGGCCAGCGCCTCGACCTCCGCGCCGGCCTCCGCGGCCGCGCCCTCCTCGGTCTCGGCCGGCTTGCCGGTGAGGTGCGCCTCGCCGGCCACGAGGCCAGGCGACATGGTGGCGGCGAGCTCCTTCGCGCCCTCCTTCGCGTGGAGGCCGAGCTTCTTGCCGATGGCGTAGGCCGTGAGGCCGAAGCCGATGAAGGGCAGCGCCACCACGAAGAGGCCGCCCAGCACCGGCGCCGCCGCGAGCACCAGCACCACCGGCACGCGCATCCAGCTCGCCCGGGCGCCCCCCGGCAGCTTCCCGCCGTCCTTCTCGACGTTCGCGAAGGTGAACGTGCTCGGGTCGATGTAGTAGCCGCTCTTCACCAGGGTGCCACCAGCGTAGGTCGTCATGGCCGTCTCCCGTGCGTCGCGTGTGTGAGGGTCGCCGTCAGCTGCGCTCGCCGCGCTTCGCCTGGATCTCGCGCTCCAGCTTCGCGAGGTCGTCCTCGGCGGCGGGCGGTCCCTTCTCCTCCACCCCGTCCTCCTCCGCGCGCTGACCGGTGAGGTGCGCCTCGCCGGGCTGCCAGGCGGGCTGGAGGGTCGCCGCGATCTCGGTCGCGGAGCGGTGGAAGAGGTTCGCCACCGGGCGGAGCAGCGCGTGGATGGCGAGGTAGAAGCCGATGAAGGGGAGGAACATCAGGAACGCGGCGCCCATGAGCGGGGCGACCACGAAGGCGAGCAGCAGCGGGATGTGGAAGTAGCGCTCACCCGCCACGCCCGGCAGCGGTTCGCCGTCGTGCGGCACCGGCTGGAGCGCCCAGGTCTTCGTGCTGAAGTAGTAACCCTTGTTCACCCTCGTTCCGGCGTTCAGGCTCGTCATGGTGTCCTTCTCCTCGGCTCGTGCTGCGTTGGCCTTCGTTCCGCCTCGACGATGCCAATCTCTCGCATTCGCGCGTTCCCCGATATTGGGACGATCACCCAGCGTGTATGGAAAGAGTCCGGCGCCGGCGCGCCCGGAGCGCCGGGGAGCGCGGGTCGAAACGCCGGAGGCGGCCTCGGGAATCCGCCCGAGGCGACGGGGACCTCCCGCCAGCGGGTGCGGCGAGACGTCCACCGGGGCGATCCGCTCCCGCGGATTCGATGACTAGGTTTCGGCGATGCGCCGCGCGCTCCTCAGTGCTTTCGCGGTGATGGCGGCCCTGCTCGGCTGCTCGGAGAGGCAAGCGCCGGAGGCGGCGGGGCGGGTCCGTCTCGTCCTGAAGTACGGGCCGCTGTGGGGCGCACCGGAGCCGTTCCGCGAGCTGCTCGCGCGCTTCCAGCAGGCGAACCCGGACGTCGAGCTCGTGGCGGAGCCGATGCCGAACGCCTCCGACCTCGCGCACCAGCTCTTCGTCACCGCGCTCGAGGGCGGCGCCGCGGACCTCGACGTCCTCGTCGTGGACGTGATCTGGGTCGCGGAGTTCGCGCGCGCCGGCTGGATCGCCGACCTCAGCGGCGCGTTCCCGCCCGCGCGCCTGCGGGCCGAGCTGCTCCCGGGCGCGGCCGAGGCCGTCATCCTCGGCGAGCGGACCTTCGCGGTGCCCTGGTACGTGGACGTCGGGATCCTCTACTGGCGCACCGATCTCGTGCCGCGCGCGCCGCGCACGTACCACGAGCTCCGAAGCCTCGCGCGCGCCGCGATGGCGCGGAGCCCCGGGCTCGCGGGCTTCCTGTGGCAGGGGCGCCAGTACGAAGGGCTCGACTGCAACGCCTTCGAGGCGATCTGGGGCCACGGCGGCGAGACCCTGCGCGAGGGCCGGCTCGTCGTGGACACGCCGGAGGGGCGCGCGGGGGTCGGGTGGCTGCGCGACCTCGTCGCGTCGGGCGTCTCGCCGCCCTCCGTCACCTCCGCCGCCGAGGAGGACTCGCGCCGGCGCTTCCAGCAGGGCGAGGCGGTCTTCATGCGCAACTGGCCCTACGCGCTCGGGGAGCTCGAGGCGCAGGGCTCGCCGGTGCGAGGCCGCGTCGGGATCGCGCCGCTGCCCAGCGAGGGCGGCGCGCCGGGGCCGGGCGCGCTCGGGGGCTGGCAGCTCGCCGTCTCGGCGCGCTCGCCGCCTCCGCGGCGCGCGGCGGCGGAGCGGCTCGTGGCGCACCTCACCTCGCCCGACGCGGGGCTCGTCCTCGCGCTCGACTACGCTCGCAACCCCGCGCGCCGGGCGCTCTACGAGGACCCGCGGCTCCGCGCCGGCGCGCCGCGCATCGCGGCGCTGCTCCCGATGGTGGAGCGGGCGCGACCGCGGCCGGTGAGCCCGTACTACCAGCTCGTCGCGGACGCGCTGCAGGGCGAGCTCTCCGCGGCGCTCACCGGGCTGCGGTCGCCCGAGGAGGCGCTGCGGCGGGCGCAGCGGCAGGCGGACCGCATCGCGGGGGCGGCGCCGCCATGACCTCGCGCGCCGCCGAGGACGCGCGCACCGCCTGGCGCCTGGTCGCGCCGGCGGCGGTGCTGCTCGGCGGCGTGGCCCTCTACCCGGTCGCCGCCGGGTTCGTCATGGGCCTCGAGCGCGTCGTGCTCGTCTTCCACGAGCACCGCTTCGTGGGGCTCGCGAACTACCGCGCGCTCCTCGCCGACGATCGCTTCCTCGCCGCGCTCGCGCGCACCGCCTACTTCTCCGCGGTGGCGGTCGGGGCGGAGCTCCTGCTCGCGCTGCCGCTCGCGCTCGTGCTCGACCGCGCGGTCCGCGGGCGCGGGCTCCTGCGCGCCGCCGTGCTCATCCCGTGGGCGATCCCGACCGCGGTCTCCGCGAAGCTCTGGGCGTGGCTCCTCGAGCCGGGCTTCGGCCTCGTCGCGCGGCTGTGGCCGGGGACGCCGGTGAACTGGCTGGGG
>DASWDS010000067.1:0-10776 GCA_036395165.1 Anaeromyxobacteraceae bacterium
AAGTTCTGAACCAGTTCCTCATCTGTCTGCTCCGCAGCACTTTGCGGGGAAGGCTCCGGGCCTTGCAATGAACGGCAAGGCCCGGGCCCTCCCCGCAGAGCCCTACCGGGGAAGGCGGAGCGCCGCCTCCCCCGAACCCCCGCCCGCGTGCCGCGCGCCCCAGCACCGGCTCATGATCTCTGGCGCGCGGCACTAGTGCTTGCCGATGGGGCCCTTGGCCGCCATCTCCTTCTTCATGAGCCACGCCTTCGCCTGCGCCTGGATCGTCTGCGGCACGTTGCGGTCGCGCGCGAGCTCCTTGATGTCCTTCTCCTGCAGCGTGTAGAGGAACTTGAGCGCGGTCGGGAGCGGGACCTTCGGGTTCTTCACGATCGCGATCTTGATCGAGTAGACCTTGAGATAGTCGCGGTTCGAGTAGATGTGCCGCAGGACATCCGAGCTGATGGTGCGCGAGTTGGCGAGCGTCATCACCTCTCCGTCCGTGATGCGCGGGCTCGTGACGGCCGCCATGCAGACGAGCTTGTTCGCGTCGCGCAGCAGGAGCGTGCGCGCCTCCTTGTTGCCCAGCGTGGCGAGCTTGATCTTGTCGCTCACCGACATCTTGAGGACGCGCTGCGTGATGGTGAGCTTCTTCTGCTGCTCCGCGGGCGTCTCCGCGCGCAGCGGCGCCGGGGCGTCGTCCTGGACGAGCTCCGCCGAGTACTCCTGCATGAGCGCCTCCGCGGAGTCCTCCGCGGGCTTCACCGCGGGGTCGACGCCGTAGACGCGCTTGTACGCCTCGACGAGCTGCGGGACGTCGAGGAGCATGAGGCCGTTGCGGACGCAGAACTCGCACGCGCCGTCCACGGTCGAGGCGAGGGCGTTCGGGTTCGCGCAGAGCCGACGGACGATCTCGTCGTGGCGCAGGAGCCGCAGCTCGTTCTGGCGGACGAGCTCGGCGAGCGGCTGCGACACGGACGAGGCGAGCCGCGCGACCGTCGCGTCGAGCGTCGCCGGGTTCAGCAGGACCAGCTCGAGCGCCTGCTCCTTGCGCGCGAAGCGGTCGGCGAGCCAGTCGAGGACGACGCCCTTCAGCGCGTCGGAACGGAGCGCGACGCCGAAGATCTTGTCCGGCAGCCCCTCGGCCGTCTTCGCCGCGGTCGTCCGCACGGTCTCGTCCGGATCCGACGAGAGCATGAACAGCAGCGTGACGCGGTCCACCGGGGCGGTGGCGGGGACGAGCCCCTTCGCGCCCATCATGCGCAGGGGCACCGGCGCCTCGGGATCGGCGTGCTTCTGGAGCGGCTTCGGGAGCTCCTCGAGCGAGAGCGGGCCCTGTGACATGCCTACTCTCGAGGGTCTCGAGGCGCGTCGGCGTGCGGGGGGAGCCCGAGCGTCATCGGCGTCGCGTCCGCGACCGGGTGCAGCCGGCGGGACCAGCGGTGACGGAGCGTCCCGAGCCAGCGGTTCAGGGGGTTGCTGCGGCTGAGGAACGGGATGACGGGGCGGCGGCGCCAGCCCATCGACGACTGCGCCGCCTTGAGCGCCGGGTCGAGCGGCGAGACGGAGAGGCCGCGCATGATCGCCTTCACGGCACGCTCGCGCTGCCCGAGCGCGAGGTGCGCCCGCGCCTGGTTGAGGAGGAGCTCCGGCTCGGGGCCGGCGATCCGCAGCGCCTGGTCGGTGTAGAGGATCCCGAGGTTCGAGTTCCGCTCGACGAGGACGAGGGTGAGCCCGTACCACGACATCATGCGCGCGTCGGTGGGCGCGCGCCGGTGCGAGCGCTCGAACAGCGTGTGCGCGCCGACGGCGTCGCCGCCGCGGTAGGCCGCGAGCCCCTCCTCGAAGGTGGCCGCCGAGCCGTCCACCGGGAAGGTGGCCGCCGAGCCGTCCACCGGACGCTCCTCGCCGTTCGCCGATCCGTCGCTCATCGGTTCCGCTCGTGGATGAGGCGGAGCCCGTCGAGCGTGAGGTGCTCGTCGACCTCCGCGATGGAGCGCGAGACGCCGGCGATGAGCGGGGCGAGGCCGCCCGTCGCGACGACCTTCGGCGCGAACCCCAGCTCGCGCGCCATGCGCTCGCAGATCCCGTCGACGAGGCTCACGTATCCGTAGACGAGGCCGCTCTGCATCGACGCGACGGTGTTCTTCCCGATGACGTGCGGCGGCCGCGCGAACTCGACCTCGGGCAGCTTCGACGCGTGCCGGAAGAGCGCCTCCATCGAGATCCCGATGCCCGGACAGATGGCGCCGCCCAGGTACTCGCCCTTCTGCGACACCGCGTCGAAGGTGGTCGCCGTGCCGAAGTCGACCACCACGAGCCCGCAGGCGAAGCGCTCCCAGGCCGCGACCGCGTTCACGATCCGGTCGGCGCCGACCTCGCGCGGATCGTCGTACAGGATGGGCATCCCGGTCTTCACGCCGGGCCCGATGAAGAGCGGCTTCACCCCGAAGTAGCGCTCGCTCATCCGCTGCAGCGTGAACGCGAGCGGGGGGACGACGCTCGACACGGCCACCGCGTCGACGGCGCGCGGGTCGAGGCCGCCCGCCGCGAAGAGCTGTCGGAGCTGGATCCCGTACTCGTCGGCGGTCCGCCCGTGGCTCGTCTCGACGCGCCAGTGCTGGCGCAGGACCTTGCCATCGAAGGCCCCGAGCACCGTGTTGGTGTTCCCCACGTCGACCGCGAGCAGCACGCGCCAGAGGGTAGCCGCGCCCCCTCCCACGGTCAACGCGCAGCCTCGTGGATAGCTCGGCGGGTCAACGCGGGCGGAGCAGCTCGACGTCCCCCGCGACGACGCGCTCGAGGCCGGCGCGGGTGCGCACGAGCAGCGCGCCCGTCTCGTCGATGTCCTCCGCGACGCCCTCGAGGTCCCCGTCGCCGGTGCGGACGCGGACGTCGCGGCGGAGCGTGTCGGACATCGCCCTCCACGCGTCCCGCGCCGGCCCGAAGCCGTCGGCGGCGTGCCGGTCGAGCCACTCCTCGAGGTTCGTCAGGACGGCGGCCGCGAAGAGGGCGCGCGGCACGGGCGCGCCGCGCTCGATCGCGAGGCTGCTGGCGATGCCCCGCAGCTCGGCCGGGATCTCTTCCTCGCGCAGGTTCACGTTCACGCCTGCGCCGAGCACGACCCACTGGACCCGGTCCGGGTCGGCCGCCATCTCGGTCAGGATGCCGGCCACCTTGCGGCCGTGGACGAGGATGTCGTTCGGCCACTTGATGGCGGCCGCCGCGACACCGGCCTGGCGGACGCTCGAGCAGAGCGCGACCGAGGCGACGAGCGTCAGCTCGGCGGCCCGCGTGGGGAGCATCTCGGGGCGCAGCACCGCCGAGAAGTAGAGGTTCCGGCCGGGCGGCGACACCCAGGTGCGGCCGCGCCGCCCGCGGCCGGCGGTCTGCGCCTCCGCCACGACGACCTCGCCGTGCGGGCAGCCCTCCTCGGCGAGCGCCTTCGCGACGTCGTTCGTCGACCCGACCTCCTCGTACGAGTGGAGCGTCTGGCCGAGATCGTGCGTGTTGAGGAGCGGGCGCAGCTCGAGCTCGCCCAGGCGGTCCGGGATCTCGACGAGCCGGTAGCCGCGCGCCGGCGCGGCGTCGATGCGATAGCCCTGCGCGCGCAGCGCGTTCACGTGCTTCCACACCGCCGCGCGCGACAGGCCGAGCTTGTCGCTGATGACCTCGCCCGAGACGAACTCATCGCCCGCCTCCGCCAGGAAGGCGAGCACCAGCTCCTCGCTGCCGGGACGGACGGCCTCGACCATGCTGCGGATTGTGGGTGGCCGCGGGAGACGTGTCAACGCAGACGGGCGCGCCCGGCGGGCGCCTCGCGCCGGCCTACGCGGCCCCGATCTCGAACGAGATGTCCACCGCCCGCGCGCTGTGTGTGAGCGCGCCCATCGAGACGAAGTCGACGCCCGTCGCCGCCACCAGCGGCAGCCGCTCCAGGGTCATGTTCCCGCTCGCCTCGAGGAGCGCGCGCCCGGACGCGCGGCGCACCGCCTCGGCCACGGCGGCGTCGTCCATGTTGTCGAGCAGCACGATGTCGGCGCCCGCCGCGAGCGCCTCGTCGAGCCCGGGGAGGTCCACCACCTCGACCTCGATCTTGAGGAGGGCGCTCGCTCGGGCGCGGGCCCGGCGCACCGCCTCGCCGACGCCGCCGCACGCCGCGACGTGGTTGTCCTTGATGAGGACGCCGTCGCCGAGCGCGAAGCGGTGGTTCGTCCCGCCGCCGGCGCGCACGGCGTCCTTCTCCAGCCGCCGCCAGCCGGGCGTCGTCTTGCGCGTGTCGAGGAGCCGCGTCCTGCCGCCCCCCGCGGCGAGCGCGTCGGCGCAGCGGCGCGTCAGCGTCGCGACACCCGAGAGCCGCTGCAGGAAGTTGAGGGCGGTGCGCTCGGCCGCGAGGAGCGCGGCCAGCCTGCCCCGCGCCGTGCCGATCCACTCGCCGCGCGCCGCGCGCGCGCCCTCGGGGCGGTCGAAGCGGCAGGAGGCGCCGAGGCGCTCGAAGACGCGCGAGGCGACGGCGGTCCCGGCGAGGACGAGATCGTCCTTGGCCAGGAATCGCCCCTCCCCCTCCGCGGCGGGGTCGAGCGTGGCCTCGCTCGTCGCGTCGCCGAGGAAGAGGTCCTCCTCGAGCGCGAGATCGAGGAGCCGCTCGACGTGGGCCGGGAGCGCGGGCATGTCGCTCATCTCCGCGGACGGCGCTTCGGGGCGGGCTTCCTCGCCAAAGGCTTCTTCTTCGCCGCCTTCTTCGGCGCCGTCTTCCTGGCGCCCTCCGCCCTGTTCGGCGCCGTCTTCCTGGCGCCCTTCGCCCTGTTCGGCGCCGCCTTCCTGGCGGCCTTCGGCTTGCCTTTCGCCGCGACCTTCTTCCCCTGCGTCCTGCCCTTCGCCGCGAACTTCTTCCCTTGCGTCTTGCCCTTTACGGAACCGTTCTTCTTCGCCCCGACCTTTGCCTCTTGCGTCGTGGTCGAGGATCCCGTCCCCCTCGCCCCGCGAAGCGGGGAGAGGGGAACAGGACTCGCGGTGGCCGTCGCGCTCGCGGTCGCGGCCGAGCTCGGCGTCGCGGCGGCCTCGGCGAGCACGTCGCGGTGCGCGACGAGCCGCTTCCGCTTCTCGCGCAGCTCCTCGGCGCGGGCGCGGTCCTTCTCGACGACCTCCTTCGGCGCGCGCTCGACGAAGCTCGGGTTCCCGAGCTTCTTCTCGATGCCGGCGAGATCGCCATCGACCTTCGCGAGCTCCTTCTCGATGCGCGCGCCCTCGGCGGCCATGTCGACGACGCCGGCCAGCGGGACGCGCACCTCGAACCCGCTCCCGACCGCGACGGCGCTGCCAGTCACCTTGTGCGTGGCGGCGCTCGTGGCGGCGAGGCCCTCGACGTTGGCGAGGCGGAGGATGCGCTGCGTCTCCTCGCGCACCGTCGCGAGCGCCTCGGCCGAGAGCGCGCCGACCTGCACGTCCCTGAGCGGGATCTTGAACGAGATGTTCATCTCGCCGCGGAGGTTGCGGAGGGCGTCCACGACGCCGATGACGGGGCCGAAGCTCCGCTCGGCCGCCTCGTCCACCGAGCCCTTCTCCGGGTAGCGCGCGACCATGATCGACGCGCCCCAGCGCCCGCCCACGTGCGCCTGGAGCGTCTGCCACAGCTCCTCCGTGATGAACGGCATGAGCGGGTGGAGGAGCCGGAGCGACGTCTCGAGGCAGTGCGTCAGCACGGCCTGCGCGTCCTGCTTCCGCGAGGCGTCCTCGCCGTAGAGCGCCTCCTTGGCGAGCTCGATGTACCAGTCGCAGAGCTCGTGCCAGACGAACTGGTAGACGGAGCTCGCGGCGTCGCTGAACCGGTAGCTCCCGAGCGCGTCGACCGTCTCGTTGACCGCGCGCTGCAGGCGCGCCAGGATCCAGCGGTCGGCCGGGGTGCGCGCGGGCGGCGCGGCGCCGGCGTCGGGCGCGACGAAGCCGACGAGGTTCATGAGCGCGAAGCGCGTCGCGTTCCAGAGCTTGTTCGCGAAGGCGCGGTAGCCCTCGATGCGCTCCTTGGCGAGCTTGATGTCGCGCCCCTGCGCCGTCAGCGCGGCGAGCGAGAAGCGCAGCGCGTCGGCGCCGTACTGCTCGGTGATGACGAGGGGGTCGATGACGTTCCCCTTCGTCTTCGACATCTTCTGCCCCTTCTCGTCGCGCACCATCGGGTGCAGGTAGACGACGCGGAAGGGCACCTCGCCCATGAAGTGGAGGCCCATCATCATCATCCGGGCGACCCAGAAGAAGATGATGTCACGCCCGGTCTCCATGACGGAGGTCGGGTAGAACGTGCGCAGGGTCTCGGTCGGCTCGGGCCAGCCCATCGTCGAGAAGGGCCAGAGCGCGGAGCTGAACCAGGTGTCGAGGACGTCCTCGTCCTGCCGGAGCTCCGTCTTCTGGCAGGTGGCGCAGGCGGCGGGCGCCACGCGCGAGACCGTGACGTGGCCGTCCGCGCAGTACCAGGCCGGGATCTGGTGGCCCCACCACAGCTGCCGGCTGATGCACCAGTCGTGGATGTTGCGCATCCACGCCATGTACGTGTTCGTCCACTGCTCCGGGATGAAGCGGGTCTTCCCCTGCTCCACCGCCTCGATGGCGGGCCGGGCGAGCGGCTCGATCCTGACGAACCACTGCTTCGAGAGGAGCGGCTCGAGGACGGTCTCGCAGCGCTGGCATCGCCCCAGCGGGAGGACGTGCGGCTTCGAGCCGCGGTCGAGCCCCTTCTCGGCGATGAGCTCCTTCACCTTCTTGCGCGCCTCGAAGCGGTCGAGCCCGGCGACCGGCCCCGCGTTCGCGTTCATCTTGCCGTCGAGGTCGATGACCGTGAGCAGCTCGAGCCCGTGCCGCTTGCCCACCTCGAAGTCTTTGAAGTCGTGGGCGGGCGTGACCTTCACCGCGCCCGTGCCGAACTTCGGATCGACGAGGATGGCGTCGGCGACGATCGGGATCTCGCGGTCGACGAGCGGGTGGACGACCTTCTTCCCGATGAGCGCCTGGTAGCGCTCGTCGTCGGGGTGGACCGCCACCGCGGTGTCGCCGAGCATCGTCTCGGGGCGCGTGGTCGCGACCACGATCTCGCCGGACCCGTCGGAGAGCGGATAGGCGAAGCTCCACAGCTCGCCCTGGTGCGCCTCCTCGTAGGTGACCTCGAGGTCGGAGAGCGCGGTGTGGTCCTGCGGGCACCAGTTGATGAGCTTCTCGTCGCGGTAGATGAGCCCTTCCTCGAAGAGCCGGACGAAGACCTCGCGCACGGCGCGCGAGAGCCCCTCGTCCATGGTGAAGCGCTCGCGCTCCCAGTCGAGGGAGGCCCCGAGCGCCTCGTGCTGAACGCCGATGCGCGACCCGTACTTCTCCTTCCAGCTCCAGACGCGCTTCAGGAACTCGGCCCTGCCGAGATCGTGCCGGGTCTTCTTCTCGGTCCGGATGAGCTCCTTCTCCACGATCATCTGCGTCGCGATGCCCGCGTGGTCGGTGCCCGGCAGCCAGAGGGCGTTGAAGCCGCTCATGCGCTTCCAGCGGATGAGGACGTCCTGGAGGGTCGCGGCGAGCGCGTGCCCGAGGTGGAGCGAGCCGGTCACGTTGGGCGGCGGCAGCACGATCGAGAAGGGCGGCCGCGCGCGATCGCGCTCGTCGGCGTGGAAGTAGCCGCGCTCCTTCCACACCGGGTACCAGCGCGCTTCGACCTCGCGATGCTGGTACCCCTTGGACAGCTCGGTGCGGGTCTCGGCGGCGACTTCGGTGCTCACGGGAACTCCTGAGGGTCGAATGGCTCCAGCTCCCTCTTGCGGGAGCGGAGCGGGATCGAAGCTTCGGGCTCGCGACGGCGTCGCGCTAGCGCTGGCGGTCCTTCACCAGGCGATCGAGCTGCTCGCGGATGATGGTCTCGGCGAGCTCGGGTACGACCTCCCAGGCGATCCGCTCGATGACCTCGCGCGAGGCGCGCGAGAGCGCGTCGCGGAGCTGCGCCTCGCCACCATCCGAGGCCGCGGCGGGCGCGGCGGGTGCTCGCTCCGAGGGCGGCTCCATCGGGTCGAGGGGCGGGAACGCGGCGGAGGACGCGTCGCGCGCGACCGCCGGCTCCGGCTGGTGCCCGGTCTCCTCCGGCTTCGGGACGAAGTCCAT
Organism: Anaeromyxobacteraceae bacterium; assembly: GCA_036395165.1. Taxonomy (GTDB): domain Bacteria; phylum Myxococcota; class Myxococcia; order Myxococcales; family Anaeromyxobacteraceae; genus Anaeromyxobacter_A. The sequence goes on from DASWDS010000067.1 coordinate 8,107, forward strand.
CGCGGGCGCGAGCTCGACGTCCTCCTCGGCCTCGAGCTCGGGCAGCTCGACCGGCGCGAGCGCCTGGGGTGCGCTCTCGGGCACGGCGCGGTTGGCCGCAGGGCTCGCCGGCGGCTCGGCGAAGTCGAGCTCCTCGAGCGTCGCGAGCGGCGCCGCGGCGACCTCCGCCGCCTTCGGCGTCGAAGCCACCAGGGGCGCGGCCGGAGCGGGCGCGCCTTCCGCCACGTCCACGTCGGTCCAGTCGAGATCGAGGGCGGGGGTCGGTGGCGCGACAGGCGCGGGCTCGGGGCGCCGCGGCGCGGCGACGTCGAGCCCGAAAGGATCACGGCGGGCGGCCGCGCTCGACGACGCGGAACGCGTCGGAACCGGAGCGGCGAGCGGCGTGATCGGAGCGGGCGGGCGCGCGATCGGCGCGGGCGCGGGGGGGCGCGCTGCGAACGGCGGGCCACCGGCAGGCATCCCCGGCCTCGCACCGGAGGGGGGCCTCACCGGAGCCGGATACCCTGGCGGCCGCGGCATCGCCCCGGTGCCCGCCCCGGTGCCGGGAGAACCACCGAGGCCGCTCGACATGCTGGTGCCGGGGGAACCCGCGAGGCCTGCCAAACCGGCTCCCGGAGGGCGGAATCCCGGAGCCGGACCGAGCGGCGGACGTGCTCCAGGCGGCATTCCGGGCGGTGGCGGGCGAGCGCCGGGCGGCATCATCCCAGCCGGCGGCATACCCGACCGGGGCGGCGACGCTCCGGGCACCATCCCTGGTCGCAACCCGGCCGGTGGCCCCGCCATCGGGGGACGACCGGGCGGCGGCGCGGTCATTGGCGGACGGCCCGACGGAGCTCCGGGCCCGGAGGGCGCAGGGCGCGACGTGGCCGAAGGCGGCGCTGCGGCGGGCGCCTTCCCCGCCGCGGCCGACTGCATGGGGCCGACCGCGGCCGCACGCGGCTGGACCGGCGCGGTGGCCTGCGACGCACTCGGCGCGGCGGAGGCCTGGATCGGCGCGCCCGAGACGAGCTCCTTCACCTTCGTGATGAGCGCCTGGCTCTCGAACGGCTTGGCGATGTGGCCGTCCGCATGGGCTGCGCGAGCGCGCGACTCGTCGAAGGCCTCGAAGGTCCCGGCGAGGAGCAGCACCGGGATGTGCTTCAGGGAGGGGTCGCCCTTCACCGCCTCGCACACCTCGTAGCCGTTCTTCCTCGGCATCATGACGTCGGCGAGGATCACGTCCGGACGCAGCTCGCGGGCGCGCGCGATCGCGTCCTCGCCGTTGTCGACGGCCGTGATCTTGAATTCTTCGCCCGCGAACGTGATGCCCACGACCTTCTGGATCGTGATGGAATCATCCGCGAGGAGAAGATGCTTGGGCATGGTTTTCCCGAGGAGAGTGGTCCGTCAGCAGTAACGCCTGGATTGTCTGAATGTCAAGGTTTGCCGCGAGCTTCGGCGCGTCGGGACGTCGCGCTCACGGGCCCGGGAAGAGCGCGTCCCAGCTCGGCCGCGACACCTCGCGAGCCCCCCCGTCGCCTGCCACGAGGATGCGATCGGCGAGCACCGCGATGGCGTTCCCACCCGCCTCCACGAGCAGGGCGGAAGCGACCTCTTCTCCGGCGCGCTCGCCGTAGAGCACGCCCACGTCGAAGACCGGGTGGATGGCGCGCCCGTGGTACAGCAAGCCCCGATGCGCCGACGGCGCGAGCGGGACCCCGTAGACGCACGGATGGTCGAGGACCTGAGCGAGCAGATGGACAGGGACGGCGTAGGTGCGGGCGCCGCGGGTGAAGAGGAGCTCGCGTCCGAGCGGGAAGTCGAGCTCCGGGGGCGGGCCGGGAAGCTCGCTCGCCGGCTCGATGGGCACCCACCCGAGCGAGGACACGGCGAGCTCGAGGGCGATGGCGCCTCCGCTCACGACGGCACCCTGAAACGGAGCGGGCTGCGGCAGGAGCGTACGCGCGGGCAGCTGGAAGACCTCCGCCGATGACAGCTCGATGATGCCGTGAATGGCCTCGACTCGCAGCGCGACGCGAGGCGTCGTCTCGGTGACGAGCCCGAAACGCGTGCGCCCGCCGGTCAGGCCGAGGGCCATGGCGACCGGCAGCCCGGGGACGGCGGTCCCCCGGAAGGTCACCTCGCCCGCGTCCTCCGGCACGTCCACGATCTCGCGCACCTGCGACAGCCGCAACGCGAGGCGCACTCCCCCCGCCGAAAAGAGGAGCGCCTTCCGCTCGGCAGGGAGGGACTCCATGGCGGCATGATATACAAACGCCATGACCGCCGCGGTGCTCCTCGTCGATGACGAGCGGTTCGCGCGCACCGTCTACTCCGACTACCTGCGGCAGGCCGGGTACGAGGTGCAGGTCGCAGACACGGCGGACGCGGCGCTGGAGGAGCTCCGCCGTCGCCGCTTCGACCTGCTCATCACGGACATCATCCTGCCCGGGGCGGACGGTCTCGAGCTGCTCGGTGAGGCGAAGCGGCTCGACCCGAACATCGAGGCGATCGTCATCACCGCGCTCGACCGCGTCGACCCGGCCGTGCGCGCCATGAAGTCCGGCGCCAGCGACTACCTCGTGAAGCCGGTCACACCCGAGGCGCTCCAGGTCGCGGTCCAGAAGTGCGTCTCGGCGCGCGCGCTGCTCGCCGAGAACAAGGTGCTCCGCTCGCACCTGCGCCTCTTCG
>DASWDS010000068.1:0-21944 GCA_036395165.1 Anaeromyxobacteraceae bacterium
CAGCGAGGCCAGGAATCCGCGAACGGAGCGCATGGACATCACGAAACCAGCGCGTGCACGCATCGTCAAATGTTTCCCGCCGGCGCCCCACGTCCATGTTGGCGTACATGTCGGCGCGAGCAGGAGGACGACGGGCCCGCCGGCCCGCCGCTCCCCGGTGTTCGCTACGGAACGATGCGCACCGAGTCGCTGCCGTGGACCTTGACGCCTGCGAACGTCGTGCCCATCAGCTCGGCCGCGGTGTCGGAGCCCGTGAAGAGGAGGGCCTCGGTCGAGACCTGGACGACGAGGTCGAGGAGGCCGTCACCGTTCACATCGCTGAGCGATGCCATGGGAGTGCCCTTGCCCTTGAGCTCGACCGGCGCGCTCGCGAGCGTGATGCTCAGGGGATCGATCTGGGTGGCGTCGAAGGTCGTCGTGCTCAGGATCGCCACCGGCACGACGCCGTTCGAGCCGAGCTGGATCGAGTTCGGGACCTCGCCCGGCTTGATGTCGATGACGACCACCACGTCGGGCACGCTGAAGTCGACCTGAGCCACGTATGCAGCCGAGATGGGGCACGGCGCATTGAAGTTCTCGAGCTCGTATCGGACCTCGTTCGTGCCGGCGCGGAAGAACGAGGGGTCGGTCGTGCTCAGGGTGAAGTTCGCCTGGCCGGGGACGGGGCCGCAGCAGGTCTGCGCCCGTCCGACGAAGTTCCCGTTCAAGTAGACGCTGGCAGCGTCGTCGTTGGTCGTGGTCATCACGAGCGAAGGGTCCGCGAATCCAGCCGGGAGCTCGAAACGGTGCACGAAGCTGATGCTCGTCGGTCCCGGAGGCGTCGCGCCCGAGCACATCGCCAGGACCGAGCCGCAGGTCGGGCAGCTGCTCACGTACGACGCACCCGGAAACGGGTAGGCCCAGCTCTCGGTATGCGTGACCACCGCCGGGACCGGGCTCGCCAGCGACACGCCATCGATCGCGTCGATGAAAGGGGCCTCGACGGTCGTGCCCTCGGACAGGCCGGGCGGCGCGCTGACGAGGGTGATCGAATCAGCTTGGACGAAGCTCGAGAAACACGCTGCGGCAATTCCGATCGGGAGCGCAATCCAGCGGAAACGTGGCGAACGGAACATGGTGATCCCCTCGTGGCACAAGGCGGACGGGTCGCGGTTGATGCCGCGCCGTCTGCATCTTGGAGGACGGACCTTAGCACAGGGTGAAAACGGACGGGACGAGAAGACACCACCGCGCCGCGCCGCCCGGACGGACTCTCGGTGATCGGCTACCCCTCGAGATCGCGGAGCTTGGCCATCCGCTTCTCGTGGCGTCCCCCTGGAAGGGCTCGGAACCGTGTAGACTGCAGCGGTCCGATTGACGGAATGTTTATCCGTCCCGCCCGCTTCGACCCGGGCGCGTCGCGAAGCACAAGCGCCTTTCACTGTCACGCGCGGTCCGATACGGTGGCTCGACGCTCGCTCCCCGAGACGGTCGTCCGCCCTCGCTCGTGCGAGGCATCCTCCAGTACCTTGCAGCACAAGGAGTGCCCCCATGCGCCTCGCCCCGGCTCTCGCTCTGCTCGTCGCGTGCAACGCCCCCGATCGCACGAGTGACGGGTACGCGTCATTTCACGAGATCTGGAACCACCCGAAAGTTCAAAGCGCCTACACAGAGATGACGAACCGCGCATTCGCGGCGGGCTACGGACTCTGCAGCTTCGATACGGTCGGCAGCACGCCGCCGGCCATGCCCGGCACCTGGAACATCTCTGGCAAGATCGTGTTCAGCACCGTCCCGACGCGCGTGCCCAACAGCGACTCCGGAGCGTCGCTGGTGCTCCTCAACCAGAGCGATGGAATGATCGACGAGCAGTACCAGGTCACGTCCACCCACTCCGGCATCGGATCGGGGTTCATCACCGGACACCAGCAGGCGACGATGAAGTACCCCGAGGGAACTCGGACGTTCGCTCAGAAGGAAGCGACGCTCTGGTTCGCGAACCACGCCACGGCGTCGAGCTGCGAGCAGCGGACGTTCAACCTGATCACGTTCTGGGAGTACTCCCTCAGCTCCATCGACACGCAGCCTCCGCCGCCGGGGAGCCCGTGGAACGTATGCGGGCTCACGATCATCTATGAGTCCACCTGCGGTGGCGAGGGCTGGTTCTCGTGGTGGGGCACGGTGCCCACTCCGTAGCAGGGGGCGCGCGGAACGCGCCGCCCTTCATCCACATAAGCATGAACTCGCGAACCGCGGGCGTACTCCGCGGCCGCCGCTTTGCATGGTCCTGCGGCCCGGGTGTCGCTCGTCGAGCTCGTGCCCTCCGCTCTGGCACGGGCGCTGGAGCCGTTCCCGTTCCCGATCCGGACGCTCGACGCAGTCCACCTCGCGACCGCTCACCACCTCGCCCCGCGGCAGCAGGTTACGATCGCGATCTTCAACGATCGGATGCGACCAGCGGCCGTAGCTCTCGGCCTCACCGCCGCGTTTTGACCGGTAAACCGGTCGGCGGGGGCGACCCCGACCACAACCCCGGCGCCGCTCGCTCGCGCCCGGCGCGCACCTTCGCCGCCCTCACCCTACATCCTCGCACCTCGACCTCGCGGTCAATGGGGTGTCATTGTCCTGCGTCACGGTTGCATCGGGAACGGAGCACCATTCTGCACCTGCTGGTGACTGCGGACCGGACGCGCGTTCGACGCGAGCGCTCGGGAGGTGACGATGCCTTCGATGATCGACTTCTCGACCCTCGACCTGAGGGCGGCGTTCGACTTCGCCGTCATGATCGAGGAGGACGCGCAGCTCCGGTACGCGCAGCTGGCGCGGCTGCTCGGGGACGACGCCGGCGGCGCCGGCGACGTCTTCCGGACGATGGTCGTCACCGAGGGCAAGCACCGGAACGACCTCATCGCTCGGCGCGAGGCGATGTTCCGGGACGGTCCGCGGCGGATCGAGATCTCCGTCCTGGACGAGGATGTCGAGCGTCCTCACGTCGACGACGACGATCTCCCGTCGTCGCCCCGCGAGGCGCTCGAGGTCGCGCTCGCTGCCGAGCGGCGCGCGTACGCCTTCTTCCGGGCCGCGATCCCGCACGTGGTCGATCCCGCCGCCCGAGAGCTCTTCGCGCAGCTCATGGAGGAGGAGGCCGGGCACGAAGCCTTCATCGCCGGAAAGATCGCGGCGCTCCCGCCGGCGGATGCGACCTTCGGCGAGCCGCGCGAGCGCCCGCGGGCCGCTCCGGCCATGGCGGCGCCGGAGACGTACCCTGACCGCGCCGCCCTCGAGGCGGCGCTCCCCCGCTTCGACGCGGCGACGCAAGCCGTCGCGAAGCGCGTCGTGGTCGACGGGCTGAAGCGGGAGGACGTCGCCGAGGGGCTCGGCGTCTCGCGACGGACCGTCTCGCGCAAGCTGACGCGGTTCCTCGCCCTCGCGCGCCAGCACATCGCGGTCGCGCTGGCGGCGGCGACGGTCTCCGGCTGCGCCGCCGTCCCGCACGAGGCCCCCGCCGGTCCGGCGCAGCGCGATGCGCCGGCCGTCGTCCGCACCCTCCCCGATCGCCTGCACCCCGAAGACGCGGCCTCCCGGCACGAGGGTCCGCCGGCGGCGGAGCGCGACCGCGCTCGCCGCGACCTGGCCGCGCGGATTCGCGCTCAGGTCGCCGCGCGGATGCCGGGGCACGATCCCTCGGTGCAGCGCCGCGTCGCGCGCGCGATCGTCGCGGAGACGACGCGCGCGGGCGTGGACCCGCTGCTCGTGCTCGCCCTCATCCACGTCGAGTCCTCGTTCGACCCTGCGGCCGTCTCCGACGCCGGCGCGGTCGGCCTCATGCAGCTCGTCGAGCCGACGATGCGCCGGGAGCTGGAGCGGTCGGGACTCTCCGCGGCGGATCCGCACGACCCCGTCGCGAACGTCCAGGCCGGCGTCCGTTACCTGCGCCGCCTCATCGACGCGTTCGGCGAGGTGGACACCGCGCTCATGGCCTACAACGCCGGGCCGAACCGCATCCGCGGACACCAGCGGCGCGGCGGGATCCCGGAGCGGTTTCACGTCTACCCGCGCCGCGTGAAGCGTGAGCTCGAACGGCTGCGGGTCACCGTCGGCGCCGGCGCCTCGACCGCCGTCGCGGAAGCGAGCGACGTCCACACCGTTCCGTTGGGCTCATAGCGATCGCGCCGGCGCGTGCTCACGCCGGACACCCGCCGACCGCTCGCATCATGTCGCCGTCGAGCGACGGCAGCCTGCCATCGAGTCGGAGCGGAACCGGACCTGCCGGAGCCCGCCCGCGCGACATGGAGCGCCGCTCCGCGACTCTCACCGTCTCGACGGCCTCTTGCGTCCGTCGCGTTGGACGCTCCCCCTGGCCCGTTGCTATAGACGCATGAATGGAGCCCAGCCGCGCCGTGACCTCGCCAGCGAGCGCGCACGCAGGATGGCTCGACCGGCCCGAGCGCGTCGCCTTCGTCCTGGTCGCCGCGTCGATCGCCCTGCACGTCGCGGTGGCGGGCAGGGTGCCGCTGTCCCCCCAGGAGGCCTACTACTGGCAGTACGCGCGCCACCTCGACCTCTCCTACTTCGATCACCCTCCTCTCGCCGCCTGGACCATCCGCCTCACGACCTCGCTGTTCGGCGACGGCGAGACGGCCGTACGCCTGGCTGCGGCGCTGCACGCCTCCCTCTTCGCCTTCTTCTTCTTCCTCGCCGGGCGGCGCCTCTTCGGCGGCCGCGTCGCGCTGCTGGCGATCGTGGCGGCGCTGGTCACGCCCGTGTTCGCGCTCGGCCAGCTCGTCATCACACCGGACGCGCCGTTGCTCGCGGGCTGGGCGGCGGCGCTCTACTTCACGGTCCGCGCGCTCGACGAGGAGCGGGGGGGGTGGCTGCTCGGCGCCGGCGTCGCGGTGGGCTTCGCCACCCTCGGCAAGTACACGGGCTGGCTCCTGGCGCCCCAGATCTTCGTCGTCCTGCTGCTCGACGCGCGAGGCCGCGCGCTCCTGCTCTCGCCCTGGCCGTATCTCGCGCTCGCGATCGCGGCGGCGATCTTCTCGCCGGTCCTGATCTGGAATGCGCGCAACCACTGGGTCAGCTTCGGATTCCAGCTCGGCTTGCGCGGCGCCACGGCCGGCGCGCCCTCGCTCCGCCGCGTCACGAAGTTCGTCGGCTTGCAGGCGGTCGCGCTGACGCCGCTGCTGTTCTGCGCAGCGTGGGCGGCGGCGGCGGCGGCCGCCTTCCGCTGGCGCGAGGCCGCGTTCCGGCTCTGCGCCGTGTTCGCGCTCCCGGCGCTCGTCCTCTTCCTGGCCGTCTCCCCCTTCATGTGGGTGAAGGGCAACTGGCCCGCACCGGCCTACCCGACCGCGCTCCTCGCCGCGGCCGCGTTCTACCAGGGCTCACCGCGCCCACGGCGCCTCTTCGCACACGCCGCTCTGGGGCTGGCCGCCGCGGGCACCCTGTACCTCCACCTCGCGATGGCCGCCCCGGTCCTGCCCATCCCGGCCGAGGACGACGTCACGAGCGGCTGGACGGAGCTCGCCGCGCGCGTCCACGCGGAGCAGCAGCGCATCAAGGGGCCCAGCTTCGCCATCGGCTGCTACTACAAGGTCGCGAGCACGCTCGCCTACTACCTGCCGGGCCGGCCGGAGACGTACTCCTCCAACGCCATGGGCGAGGAAGGCCTCCAGTACGACTTCTGGTTCTACCCGGAGGGCATCCTCGGGCGCGAGGGCATCGTGGTGGTGGACCGGCGCGACTGGAAGTGGTGTCTCAAGCGCAACCAGTACTGCAAGCCCCTGGAGCAGCTCCCCTCGCTCACCGTGCACCGCGGCCGGAGCGTCGTGACGACGTTCGACCTCTGGCGCTGCCGCTACGAGAACGAGCTGTTCAAGTAGAGGTGGGTCAGGATGCGGTCGTGATCGGGATCCTGCGGTGGAGCGCGAGGACCCCGCGAAGGAGTGAGCTCGAGAGGTAGGCGGCGCTCGCCGCACGAGCCGCAGCTGCGGCCGCGATCACCGCAGCCGCGCCGCTACCCAACCCGCCGCGGCGAGCAGCTGCCCGTCCCGGCCAGGCGCGCCGACGAGCTGGATGCCGACCGGGAGCCCCTGCGGACCGGTCGCGGCGGGGAGGTTCACGCAGGGCGCGTGGAGGAGCGTCCAGATCCGGCAGAAGGCGGGATCGCCGGTCGACTCGAGGCCGGCGGGCGCCTCGCCGGTGGCGCTCGGCGTGAGGAGGACGTCGAGGCCGGCGAACACCTCGGGAAAGCGGCGCCGCGCGAGGTCGGCGCGCGCGATCGCGGCCGCGTGACGCTCCGGAGACGTCGTCGCGCCGTCGTCGATGAGCTTCCGGAGCGACGCGCTCAGGAGCGCCTCGTGCTCGCGCCGCTCGGCGGCGAGCGATCGGGCGATCTCGACGGCCATGATGGTGGCCTGCGCCTCGGCGAGCCCGGCGAGGTCGGCGAGCTCCACCTCGCGCACCTCCGCGCCCGCCGCCGTCATCTTCGCGGCGGCCTCCTCGACCGCGCGCCTCGTCTCGGCCGTGGCGAGCGGCCACTGATCGGTGCGACAGAGCCCGACGCGCGGCGGAGAGGCGAGCGGCGGGACGGGCGCGAGCGCCGCGCCGAGCGCGTTCGTGAGGAGCGGCAGGTCCTCCACCTCGCGCGCGAAGAGGCCGAGCGTGTCGAGCGAGGGCGCGAGCGGGCTCACGCCGGCGAGCGGGAGGAGGCCATGGCTCGGCTTCCAGCCGACGACGCCGCAGAACGAGGCTGGCCGGATCACCGAGCCGGCGGTCTGAGTCCCGAGCGCGGCGGGCACCATGGACGCCGCGACCGCGGCGGCGGAGCCGCTCGACGAGCCACCTGGCGTGTGCCCGGCGTGGTGCGGGTTGCGCGTCTTCCCCGGCGTGAAGAGCGCGAGCTCGGTGGTGACCGTCTTCCCGAGGATGACGGCTCCGGCGGCGCGCAGGGCCGCGACGCAGGCCGCGTCGGCCGCCGGCCGGCGCCCGCGCCGGATGGGCGTGCCGCAGCCGGTCGGCATGTCGGCGGTGTCGATGATGTCCTTCACGCCGACGGGGAGCCCCGCGAGCGGGCGCCGCGGCGACGCCGCGTCGGCGCGCCTCGCCTGGAAGAGCGCCAGCTCCGGGTCGAGGTACTCCCAGGCGTCCACCCGGTGCTCCTCCGCGGCGATCCGGTCGAGGCACGCCCGCACCAGCTCGACGGACGAGATCTCCCCGCGGCGCAAGAGCTCCACCGCCTCGGCAGCGCCCAGCTCGTGGAGCGGCTTCACCTCTCGGGCCTGGTCGGAAGTCATCGCTCGTCCTTCCTGCGGCAGCGCACGCCACAGGCGTAACCTCGCCCCGGTCCGCGCGCCGCGCGCCTCCTGGCCGCGGCGCCCGGCTCGGCGCCCAGGCACACCCATGACCGGTTCGGTATCAGCCCGCCTGCGCCTGGCCGCCCCTGGCGAGCCCCGCCTCCTCGACCGCGATCCGGGCGAACGCGGACCAGTCCTGGTCGCCATAGCCTCGCGCCATCGCCGCCAGCATGCGATCGCGGACGAGGCTCGCGAGCGGGAGCGGCACCGCGAGCCGCTCCCCCGTCTCGAGCAGGAGCCGGTTGTCCTTGAGGCCGAGCGGGAGCGCGAACCCGGCCGGCGAGAACCGCTCCTCGAGCAGGATCTTGCCGTAGCCCCGGTACACCGGCGCGTCGAAGAGCGTGTCGAGGAGGACGTCGAGGAACCGACCCCGGTCGACGCCCGCCTTCGCGACGAGGGTGGACGCCTCCGCCAACCCCTCGATGGCGGCCGTGATGAGGAAGTTCCCCGCCAGCTTCACCACGTTGGCGCGGGCCGGCTCCTCGCCCAGCGTGAACACCTTCTGCCCCATCGCCTGCAGCAGCGGGAGCACGCGCGCGATCGCGTCGTTCGGCCCCGCGGCGACGACGGAGAGCTTGCCGCCCGCCGCGGCGTCCGGGCGGCCGAAGACCGGAGCCGACACGAGCTGCCGGTCCGCCTCCTCGTGGCGCCGCGCCAGCCGCTCCGCGAGCTCCACGCCGATCGTGCTCATCGACACGTGAACGCCGCCCTTCGGCAGCCCGGCCAGGATGCCCTCCGGGCCGGAGACCACGGCCTCCAGCGCGCGATCGTCCGACACCATCGAGAAGACGACGCCGGCGCGCGCCGCCTCGGCGGGCGTGCTCGCGACGGCCGCGCCGTCCGCCGAGAGCGCCTCGGCCCGCTCGCGCGTCCTGTTCCACACGCTGAGGCGATGCCCCGCCCGAAGCAGGCTGCGCGCCATGCCCTGGCCCATCGCGCCGAGCCCGACGAATCCGGCTTCCATGACTCTCCCCTTTCGCGTGGCCTGCACGCCGTCCCGATCCCGCCGGCCGCGCCCGTCAACGTTGGGGCGTGCGCTCCGGGCGTGCACGGCCGCCATCATCTCGCCAGGAAGCGCGCCGCCGCGGAGCGCGCTCTTCGCCTGCGCGTACGCGGCGCGCGGGTGGCGCGCCAGGAGCTCGAGGCGGGCGGTCGCGATGGCGCGCGGCTCGGGGGCGACCTCGTGACGAAGCCGCTCTCCCTGGCGCTCGCCGGGCGCCTCAGGACCTCGGCCGCCAGCCTAACCGCCATGAACGAGCGCTCGCCCGTCCTACCGGGGCGCGTCCGCCTCTCCGCAAGGAGCGTTCACCCTCCGTCGCGCGACGACCCAAACCGTCCGGCATGGAGCGGGGGCGCCGCGCGACGGTACGCATTACGCAAGACGGTGGAAATCCGGCCCCACACAAGGAGGATGGAGATGAGCATGCACTCGCTGCGTTCCATTTTCGGGCTGGCGACGTCGCTCGCCCTCGCCGTCGCGCCGTCCGCGCACGCGCAGGACAAGACGATCAAGATCGCCACGCAGAGCCCGCTGTCGGGCGGGCAAGCGGCGCTGGGGGAGGGCATCAAGCTCGGCGCCCAGCTCGCCGTCGACAAGTTCAAGGGAAATCTGGAGAAGCAGGGCTTCAAGGTCGTGCTCGTGCCCTACGACGACCAGGCGAAGCCGGACGTCGGCGTGTCCAACGCCCAGAACATCATCGCCGACCAGCAGATCTTCGGCGTCATCGGCCACCTCAACTCCGGGGTCGCCATCCCCTCTTCGGAGGTCTACAAGACCGTGAACCTGGCGATGATCTCGCCGGCCAATACCAACCCGACCGTGACCGACCGCGGCTACAAGGACGTGTTCCGGGTCTGCGGCCGCGACGATGTCCAGGGCGTGGTCGGCTCCGAGTTCGCCCACGACACGATCAAGGCGAAGTCGGTCTACATCATCCACGACAAGACGACGTACGGGCAGGGCGTGGCCGAGTTCTTCAAGGCCGACGCCCAGAAGAAGGGCATCAAGATCCTCGGCTTCGAGGGCACGGAGGAGAAGTCGAACTTCGACCCGATCATCACGCCGATCCGCGCGAAGAACCCCGACCTCATCTACTTCGGCGGCATCTACGAGCAGGCGGCGCCCTTCTTCAAGCAGGCCCGCGAGAAGGGCGTGAAGGCGAAGTTCCTCGGCCCCGACGGCCTGGACTCCTCCGACCTGGCGAAGATCGCCGGCAACGCGGTGAAGGGCATGTACTACACGTCCGTCGCCGGACCGGTGACGGTGTACCCGGCGGCGAAGCAGTTCGCCGACGAGTACAAGAAGAGCTACGGCAAGAACCCCGAGCCCTTCTCGGCCCAGGCCTATGACGCCACCGCGATCCTCGTCAAGGCCATCGAGGCGGCCGCCCAGGGCGGAAAGACCCCCACGCGCGACGCCGTGACCGGCGCCATCCGCAGCGTCAAGTACAGCGGGTTGACCGGCACGATCGAGTTCGACTCGAAGGGCGATCCGAGGAAGGCGCTCTACTTCGTCCTCCAGGTCGCGAGCGAGGACCCGCAGAAGTGGGGCGAGAACAAGGAAGTGAAGCGGCTCAGCATCGCGCCGCCGGGCCCGGGCGCCTGATCGAGCGCACGCCAGCCACCCGCGGAGCGGGCGCCCGGCTCGAGGCGCCCGCTCCCGCGAGTCACCGCCGCCCATGGACGTCGAACTCCTCATCGGCATCCTGCCCAACGTCCTCCTCGACGGCGTCATCCTGGGGTTCATGTATGCGCTGATCGCGCTCGGCTACACGATGGTCTACGGCGTGCTCGAGTTCATCAACTTCGCGCACTCCGAGATCTTCATCACCGGCGGCTTCGTCGGCGTCGAGATCCTGCTCGGGCTGCAGTCGGCGGGACTGCTCGAGCGCATCCCCTGGCCGCTCGTCCTCGTCCTCATCCTCCTGGCCGGCATGGCCGTGAGCGCCCTCCTGGCTGTCACCGTGGAGCGGGTCGCGTACCGCCCGCTCCGGAACGCGCCGCGCCTCATCCCCCTCATCTCCGCGATCGGCGTCTCCTTCTTCCTCCAGGACTTCATCCGGTTCATCGAGTCCATCTGGCGGAACGTGTTCAACCTCGTCTACCCGTCGATGGACCCGCTCAACCGGCGCTTCGACCTGACCCAGACCCTCGACGTGTCCGTCAAGTCACTGGTGGTCATCGTCGCGGCCCTTGCGATGCTGCTCGTGCTCCACCTCCTCGTGAACCGCACGAAGGTGGGGACCGCGATCCGCGCCGTGGCCGAGGACCAGGCGGCGGCGAGCCTCATGGGCGTGAACGTCAACAACATCATCTCGCTCACGTTCCTCATCGGGGGCGCCATGGGGGGCGCCGCCGGCGTGCTGTTCGGCGTGCAGTACGGTCTCATCAACCCGTACTCCGGGTTCATCCCGGGCCTCAAGGCGTTCACGGCGGCGGTGCTGGGGGGCATCGGCAACATCCCCGGCGCGATGGTCGGTGGGCTGGTCCTCGGACTCCTGGAAGCATTCGCCGCCTCCTACCTGTCACTCCTGACCGGCGGGGCGTTCGGCGCCGAGTACAAGGACATCTTCGCGTTCTCGGTGCTGATCCTGATCCTCGTCTTCCGTCCCAGGGGTCTGCTGGGCGAAGTGGTCCGGGAGCGGGCATGATCGCGCGCTCCGTCCTGTTGACCGCCTACCTCGCCCTCTGCGGGCTCGCGGTGACGATCTTCCCGCGCTCGCTCATCGCATTCCTGCTCTTCCAGGCGTCGCTGCTCGTCATCTATCTCGCCCGCGTCCCGGCGTGGGTGAAGGGGGCGCTCATGGGCGTGGCGCTGCTCGTCATGATGCCGGTGATCGGCGCCCACAACGGCTTCTACCTGGAGGTCGCGACGCAGGTCGGCATCTTCGTGGCGCTCGCGCTCGGCCTCAACATCGTGGTCGGCCTGGCCGGGCTCCTCGATCTCGGATACGTGGCCTTCTTCGCGGTCGGCGCCTACACCTGGGCCATCTTCGGTTCGCCCCAGGCGAACGCCTTCCTCGGCGGCGGGTTCCCCCTCGCGCCGGGGTACTTCTACGCCTTCCTCTTCGTCGGGCTCGCGGTCGCGGCGACGACCGGCGTCATCCTCGGACTGCCGGTCCTCCGCGTCCGGGGCGACTACCTGGCCATCGTGACGCTCGGCTTCGGCGAGGTCATCCGCGTGCTCGCGAACAACCTCGACAAGCCCATCAACTTCACGAACGGGCCGAGGGGCATCACGCCCATCGGCCGGCCCCCGACGCCGACGGGACTCAGCTACGGCGAGTTCTTCTACTTCCTCGTGCTGCTCATCGTCGTCGTCGTCATCATCGTCAACCGCCGGCTCGAGAGCTCGCACATCGGCCGGGCGTGGGAGGCGATCCGCGAGGACGAGCTGGCCGCCCAGGCGATGGGCGTGCCCCTCGTGCGCACCAAGCTCCTCGCCTTCGCCTGCGGCGCGTCGTTCGCCGGCGTCATGGGCGTCGTGTTCTCGGCGAAGCAGATCTTCATCAACCCCGAGTCGTTCACCTTCCTCGAGTCGATCGGCGTCCTCTCGATGGTGATCCTGGGCGGCATGGGATCGATCCCCGGCGCCATCCTGGGCGCCTCGGTGGTGACCATCCTGAACCTCCAGGTGCTGAAGGGGCTCTCGCTCTATCTGAACGAGCTCAAGAACGCCGGCGTCACGGTGTTCGGCTACAGCCTGGCGAACCTGCCGACGCAGCTCGAGCCGGCCAAGTACGAGCGCATGATCTTCGGGATCATCCTCATCCTCATGATGATCTTCCGGCCGCAGGGCATGCTGCCCGCCCGCCGCCGGTTGCGCGAGCTGACCGCGCCGCCGGCGCCGGATGCCACCGGGTCGGCCGGGGTGCCGTCTCCATGAGCGCCGCCCTGGAGGCGCGCGGCGTGACGAAGCGCTTCGGCGGGCTCACCGCGGTGAGCAAGGTCGACTTCGCCCTCGAGTCGGGGATCGCGTCGATCATCGGCCCCAACGGCGCCGGCAAGACCACGTTCTTCAACGTCCTCACCGGCCTCTACGCTCCCGACGAGGGCGACGTCACGTTCCAGGGGCACTCGCTGGTGGGGCTACGCCCCGACCAGATCACCGCGCTCGGCATCTGCCGCACGTTCCAGAACATCCGACTCTTCGCGAACATGACCTCGGCCGAGAACGTCCTGGTCGGCATGCACCGGCGCATCGGGCTCGGGCTCAAGGACGTCCTCTTCGGCGGGCTCCGCGTCGTGCGCGAGGAGTCGCGGCTGTGGGGGCGCGCGCTGGAGCTCCTCGACCGCGTCGGCCTCCGGGCCGGGGCCAACGAGATCGCGCGCAACCTGCCCTACGGCGACCAGCGGCGGCTCGAGATCGCGCGCGCGCTCGGCTCGGAGCCCGCGCTCCTGCTCCTCGACGAGCCGACGGCCGGCATGACGCAGGGCGAGGCGGCGACGCTGATGGCGCTCCTGCGCCGACTCGTCGCCGAGCTCCGGCTCACCATCCTCCTCATCGAGCACAACATGCGCGTCGTGATGGGCGTCTCGGACCGCGTGACCGTCCTCGACCATGGTGAGAAGATCTCGGAGGGCCAGCCGCAGGACGTGCAGGCGGACCCGAAGGTCATCGAGGCCTACCTCGGCCGCGGCTCATGGGATCGCAAGAGGCTCCATGCTGGCCATTGAGGAGCTGCACGTCTACTATGGCGAGATCCACGCGCTGAAGGGCGTCGCCTTCGAGGTGCGCGCGGGCGAGATCGTCACGATCCTCGGCAACAACGGCGCCGGCAAGACCACCACGCTGAAGACGATCTCGGGGCTGCTCGCGCCGCGCCGCGGGCGCATCGTGCTCGAGGGGCAGCCGCTGTCGGGCGTGCCGCCGCACGAGGTCGTGATGCGCGGCATCGCCCACGTGCCCGAGGGGCGCCGGATCTTCAACCGGCTGAGCGTGCGCGAGAATCTCATGATGGGCGCCTATCGCCGGAAGGACGGCGCGATCGCGACCGACCTGGAGCGGGTGCTCGCGCTCTTCCCGGTGCTGCGGGAGCGCAGCGCGCAGGTCGGCGGCACGCTCTCTGGCGGCGAGCAGCAGATGCTCGCCATCGGGCGCGCCCTCATGGCGAAGCCGCGCCTGCTCCTCCTGGACGAGCCGAGCATGGGACTCTCGCCCGTCATCGTGGAGAAGATCTTCGAGACCGTCGTGGACATCAACCGGCAGGGGACGACCATCCTGCTCGTCGAGCAGAACGCCGCGATGGCGCTGGCGGTCGCGCATCGCGGCTACGTCCTCGAGACCGGGACCATCGCGCTCTCCGGGACGGCGGCCGAGCTGGCCGAGAACCCCGACGTGCGGCGCGCCTATCTCGGCGAGTAGAGCCCCTCGACCGGCGCGGCATGCCCGCTCGACCGCGCCGCGCGCCAGCCTGACCGCCGCGGTATGCGCCGCAGACGCGATCACGGGGACGGCTGCGTGGATTGCACGGCGCGTGAGGGGCCAGCCCGCCGGGGTGCAGTGACGGGGCGCGTCGAAAGACGCGCCCCTCCGTCGAGGTCCCAGGCGAGATGGGACGCGAGAGGTGCGCCGTCTTACAACCCCCGTCCCGGAAAGGGGCGAACCGATGGCGGAAGGGAAAGTGACGTGGATGAGCCAGGCCATCCCGCACCAGATGGAGGTCGACGAAGAGGAGGTGGCGCGCCGCAAGGAATTCCTCGAGTTCGGCGCGGACGACGCGCAGGCGCTGAAGAGCCTCGCCGAGATCGCGCGGAAGTACGCGGAACCCGTCATCGACGAGTTCTACGAGCACATCCTGGCCCACGACGAGACGAAGTCCTTCTTCCAGGACCCGAAGGTCCTCGAGCGGGTGAAGCGGCTGCAGAAGGAATACTTCCTGCGCCTCACCGAGGGCGACTACGGCCCCGAGTACATCGCGAACCGGCTGCGGATCGGCACGGTGCACGAGCGCATCGGTCTCGCGCCCAAGTGGTATCTCGGGATGTACGCCTTCTACCTGAGGCTCGTGGGAAAGCGGCTGCTCGAGGCGTTCTCCGGGGATCCGAAGAAGGCGTTCTCGTCCTTCCTGTCGCTCCTCAAGGTCGTCTTCCTGGACATCGGGCTCGCGGTGGACACGTACGTCCACGCGCGCGAGGCCACGATGCGCAAGCAGCAGGAGGCGATCCGGGAGCTCTCGACGCCGGTCCTCCAGATCCGCGAGCGCCTGCTGCTCCTGCCCATCATCGGCGTCATCGACACGCACCGCGCGCGCCTCATCACGGACAGCGTCCTGCGCTCCATCCGCGCGACTCGCGCCAAGGTGATCGTGATGGACGTGACGGGCGTCGCGACCATCGACTCCAAGGTCGCGAACCACCTCATCCAGACCGTGATCGCGGCGGGGCTCATGGGGGCGCAGGTCATCGTCACGGGCCTCTCGTCCGACGTGGCGCAGGCGCTCGTCGGGCTCGGGCTCGACCTCGCCAAGCTCAACACGGCGGGCGATCTCCAGGGCGGCATGGAGGAGGCCGAGCGCCTCCTCGGCTACAGGGTCGTCCGCGATACGGACGGCGCGACCGGCGGCGCTCGCCCGGCCTGAGGAGACGCCCTCCGTGCCCGTTCCCATCATGAAGCAGGGAGACGTGCTCGTCGCCTCCATGCAGGAGGCGCTGACCGACCGCGCCCTCCTCGACCTGCGCGACCGCCTCTCGGATCAGGTGGGGCGCTTCAGGGCACGGGCCGTGATCATCGACGTCACGGCGCTCGACGTCCTCGACTCGTTCGCGACGCGCACCCTGCGCGGCATCGCGCACGCCGCGAGGCTGCGCGGCGCGCGCACGGTGGTGGTGGGGATCCAGCCGGAGGTCGCCTTCGCGATGGTCCAGCTCGGGCTCACGCTCGACGGCATCGCGACGGCGCTCGACCTGGAGGAGGGCCTCGCGCTCGTCGGCCAACCGAGGCGGGAGGGCGCCGGCGATGGTCGGTGAGACCCACGTCGCCATCGAGCACGAGGGCGACATCGTGACCGCGCGCCAGAAGGGGCGCGAGCTCGCAGCAGCGCACGGTCTCTCCATGACCGAGCAGACGCTCGTCGCCACCGCCATCTCGGAGATCGCGCGCAACATCGTCGTCTATGCCCGGCGCGGCGAGATGGTCCTCGGCACGGTCGAGGATCGCGGGCGGCGGGCCGTCATGGTCATCGCGCGCGACGAAGGACCAGGGATCGCGAACCCGGAGCTCGCCATGCGCGAGGGTTACACGACCGGGAACAGCCTCGGCATGGGCCTGCCCGGAGCGAGGCGGCTCATGGACGAGTTCGAGCTCTCGTCCACCCTCGGCAAGGGCACGACCGTCACGATGAAGAAGTGGGTGCGATGACCGTGGACCAGCGACGATCGATCGTGGAGTGGGGCTCGGCCGGCGCCGCGCTCGAGGGCGAGGACGAGTCGGGAGACGTCCACGTCGTCGCTGCTTTCCCTGGTGGCGCCCTGGTGGCCGTCATCGACGGCCTGGGGCACGGGACGGAGGCGGCCGCCGCCTCGAAGGAGGCCGCCCGCGTCCTCGAGCGCCATGCCAGCGAGCCGCTCTCCGACCTCGTCGAGCGGTGCCACGAGGCGCTGCGATACACGCGCGGCGCCGTCATGAGCATCGCCTCCTTCTCGCGCGACGGGTCCATGAGCTGGATCGCGATCGGCAACGTGGAGGCGATCCTGCTGCGCGCGGGACCGGCTGCGGACCCGCGGCGCGAGACGATCGCGCTCCGGGGCGGCGTCGTCGGGTATCAGCTGCCGGCGCTCAGGCCCTCCGCGATCACCGTCTCGCGAGGCGACACGCTCGTCATGGCGACCGACGGCATCCGCAGCGGCTTCATCGCCGACCTCGACGTGAAGGGGACCCCGCAGGAGATCGCGGACTCCATCCTCGCCCGCTTCGCGAGGGGGACCGACGACGCGCTCGTCGTCGTGGCGCGCTACGCGGGGGCCGCGCCATGAAGGCCCCGGCTGCTCCAGCCCGGGTTTGCTTGCCGATCCGGGAGGAGTGGGACGTCGCGGTGGCGCGGAGCCGCGCCCGCGAGCTGGCGCTCTCGCACGGCTTTCCGGAAGCGCGGGCCGCGGCCGTCGCGACGGCGGTGTCCGAGGTGACGCGCAACATCGTGGTCCACGCCGGGACCGGGGAGCTCGTCCTCGAGGTGGCGAGCGAGCGCGGGCGCCACGCCATCCTGGTGGTCGCCCGCGACGGGCACCCCGGGATCCCGGACGTGGACGCGGCGATGCGGGACGGCTACTCGACGTCGGCGGGGCTCGGCCTCGGCCTCCCGAGCGCGAAGCGGCTCATGGACGAGTTCACGCTCCTGTCGGCGGTCGGCCGGGGCACCACCGTGACGATGAAGAAGTGGGCGCATGACCGGGACGGCTGAGCCCATCTCGCCGGAGCTCCTGGCGCAGGAGTACACGACCGCGCTGCGGGCGTACGTCTCCGGCGGGAGCGAGGCGGCGCTCACGCGCGCGTACGAGCTCGGGCGCAAGGCCGCGAGCGGCGGCCTCGGTATCCTGGATCTCGCGATGGTGCATCACGAGGCGCTCGCCGGCTTGCAGCCGCGCGGCGCGGGCGACCGCCCGGCGGTGGGGATGGCCGCGCAGTTCCTCGCCGAGAGCCTCTCCCCGTTCGAGATGACGCTGCGATCGTACCGCGCGAACGCGCGCCTCCTCGGCCTGGGCGAGACGCTCGCGCAGCAGAACGCCGAGATCGACCGCTCCCGCGAGCAGCTCCGCACCATCCTCGATGCGACCACCGCCGTGATCTACATGAAGGACGCGGAGGGGCGGTACCTCTTCGTGAACCGGCAGTTCCAGGAGACGTTCGGGCGGCGCCGCGACGAGGTCATCGGAAAGGTGGACGGCGAGATCCTGTCCGTGGCGACCGCGCGGACGCTGCACGCCGACGACGTCCAGGTCCTCTCGGCGAGAGCGCCGAGGGAGCTCGAGGAGATCATCGAGACGAGCGACGGTCCGCACACCTATCTGTCCCTCAAGTTCCCGCTCCTCGACGACCGCGGCGCCCCCTACGGCCTCTGCTGCGTGGCCACCGACATCACCGAGCGGAAGCGCGCGGAGGAGGCCCTGCAGCGCGCCAGGGAGGCCGCCGAGCGGGAGCGGCAGATGACGCTCATCGTCGAGTCGCGCGACCAGTTCCTCGCCATCTCGTCGCACGAGCTCAAGACCCCGCTGACCTCGCTCGAGCTGCAGGTCGACGGCCTGCGGCGCATCGCCAGGTCGAACCCGAAGGCGGCCGTCTCCGACGAGCGGGTCCAGTCGAAGTGCGACATCATCGTGCGGCAGGTCGAGCGGCTCACCGTCCTCATCAACAACCTCATCGACGTCGGCAAGATCACCTCGGGGCGCCTCGTGCCCGCTCCCGAGCGCGTCGAGCTCGGCGAGGTGGTGCGCGTGGTCCTCGCCCGGACCAAGGAGGCCATCGAGCACTCGGGGTCCCATGTCGCCCTCCACGTGGCCGGCCCCGTCGTGGGCACCTGGGATCGCCGCCTCGTCGAGACCGTCGTCGGGCACCTCGTGTCGAACGCCGTGAAGTTCGGGGACGGAAAGCCCATCGAGATCGCGGTCGGCGCGACGGCCGATCGCGCGACCCTCGTCGTTCGCGATCACGGGATCGGGATCTCGGTCGAGGATCAGGAGCGGATCTTCGAGCGGTTCGAGCGCGCCGTCTCGGCGCGCCACTTCGGGGGGTTCGGGATCGGCCTCTGGGTGGCTCGCCAGGCGGTGGAGGCCCACGGGGGCGCGATCCGCGTGCAGAGCGCGCACGGCCACGGCTCCGAGTTCACGATCGACCTGCCGCTCGGGCACGCGGAGCCGAAGAGCTCGAGCGAGGGCGGCGTCGAGCCGGCGCCCCACGTCAGCTGAGCCGAGGACCGCGATGAGCCGCCCACTCGCCTACGAGGACCGCGACTTCCTGAGCTCCGACGCGGCGCGGCCGCTCCGCATCCTCGCGGAGTACCTCGCGCCGCTCGACGCCTTCCGGCGCGAGCGCGTCCACGACACCATCGTGTTCTTCGGGTCCGCGCGGCTCGCGCCGGACGGACCGCTCGGCCGTTACTACGAGGACGCGCGCGAGCTCGCGCGACTCGTCACGCTCTGGTCGAAGGGCCTCCCATCCCACGTCCACCGCTACATCGTGTGCTCCGGCGGCGGGCCCGGGATCATGGAGGCCGCGAACCGGGGCGCGTCGGAGGCCGGAGGCAGGACGATCGGCCTCAACATCGGGCTTCCGCACGAGCAGCGCCCGAACCCGTGGATCACGCGCGAGCTGTCCTTCGAGTTCCACTACTTCTTCATGCGGAAGCTGTGGTTCGCGCACCTCGCGCGCGCCCTGGTCGTCTTCCCCGGCGGCTTCGGCACGCTCGACGAGCTCTTCGAGATGCTCACGCTGCAGCAGACCGGGAAGCTGGCGCGCCGCCTCACGGTCGTCCTGTACGGCCCGTCGTACTGGAACGAGGTCCTCGACCTCGACGCGCTCGTCCGGCACGGGATGATCGCCCCCGAGGACCTGGGGCTCTTCCAGCACGCCGACGATCCGATCACGGCGCTCGAGCTCCTGAAGACGGGGCTCGCGCCCGATCTCGGCGAAGAGGCGCCCGCCTTCGCGGACTCGCGGACCTCGGGCGAGCCCTCCGGGTCCGCCGCGGTGGATCGGGGCGTGCCTCGAGGGGAATGAGCGAGGGCGGCGCTCGAACGAGTCCGTGGAGGTCCAGCGTCCAGCGTCACCGGATGGCGGCGAGGAGCGCCACCACCGTCGCCGCCCAGCCGAGGAGCAGCAAGGGACCCGCCGCGGAGGAGCGCGGTTGCCTCCGGCAGACCTCGCGATGCGAGCAGAGGAGGCTCCGGCGTCCGATGAGCTGGCAGCGCAGGCACGCGATGGGGGTTGCCTCCTTGCGAGGCGTGAAGAGAGGGGCGCGGGTGGCCAGGCAGGGAGTCCCGGCCGCCCTGCGCTCCTCGCCGGCGGCGCTCACGACGCCGCCGGGAGCTTCCTCGCCCGCTCGCACCCGCCACCTCGGCGTGGACTGCTGCCCGCCCCAGGAGGGCGATGAAAGCCACGTTCGGGGTCGCGAGGTCATGGACGGCTCCTTTCAACCGGGCGTCGCGGCTTTGCGGCCGCCGCGCGCTCCCTGGAGACGTAGCGATGTCGAGGAGAACCTCGAAGGCGCAGGCGAGCGCCGCCCCCGCGCAAGGACGCGCGGCGGCCGGGCTGGACTGGGGCCACCTGCGCTTCTTCCTCGAGCTCGTCCGCACCGGCAGCCACTCCTCCGCGGCGCAGCGCCTCGGCGTGGACCGCAACACGGTGGCGCGGCGGGTGGTGGCGCTCGAGGAGGAGCTGGGCGTCGCGCTCTTCGAGCGCGGGCCGCAGGGGTGGAGCTGCACCGCCGCCGGCGAGGAGCTCTCCCTGCTCGCCTCGCGGGTCGAGGAGGACGTGCTCGCGCTGGCGCGCCACGCCGACGCCCGCGATCGCGCGCTCACCGGCGTCGTGCGGCTCACGACGGCGACCTTCCTCTCCGCCAACCTGCTCGTGCCGGCGCTGCCGGCGCTGCGCGAGCGCCACCCCGGGCTCGTCCTCGAGATCGCGGCCGACCAGCGCACCTTCGACCTCACGCGCCGGGAGGCGGACCTCGCGCTCAGGATGGGCCGGCCGCGCGACGCCGGCCTCGTCACGCGGAAGCTCTCGGACGTCGCGTACGGGCTCTACGCGTCGAGGAGCTTCCTCGCGCGGCGCGACGGGCCCGTGGACTTCGCGTCGGACCCGTTCGTCGGCCTCGACGACATGCACGCGGGCACGCCGCAGGAGCGCTGGCTCGCGCAGGTGGCGCCCTCGCGCCACGTCGTCTTCCGGAGCAACAACACGGCCTCGCTCCTCGCCGCGGCGCGCCTCGGCGTCGGGCTCGCGGTGCTGCCGTGCTTCGTCGCCGATCGCGACCCGGCGCTCGCGCGCGTCCCGAGCCCGCCGCCGGCGCACCACGAGCTGTGGCTCCTCGTGCACGGCGACCTGCGCCGCACGCCGCGAGTGCGGGCGGTGATCGAGTGGGTGGACGAGCTCGTCGAGCGCGTCCGGCCCGCGCTCGCCGAGGAGCCGTGATCAGGATCGAGGCTTCGTCCTCGCCATCCCGCGCTCGACCGCCTCGATGAGGTACTTCCGCAGCTCGGCCGGCGCCAGGATCCGGTCGAGCGAGCCCACCTTCAGCGCGCGCTCCACGGAGTGGATCCGGTCGAACTCCTCACCCACCTCGCCGAGCTTCTCGGAGCGCACGGTCGCGATGACCTGGGCGAGCCGCCCGCGCGCCGCGCCTCCGGCCGAGGCGGCCTTCTCCGCCTCCACGACGCGAGGGTCCTTGCGCGTGCGCGTCTCGACCTCGCGCGCGAAGACCACCGCGGCCGCCGGCGCCCCGCCGATGACGGAGGCCCGGGCGCCCTCGACCGCCACCACCTCGATGTCCTCGCGCAGCGTCTTCGCGAAGACCACGAACGCGCCGCCGTGGTAGCGCGAGACGACGCAGAAGACGATGGGGCCGTCGAAGTTCACCACCGCCCGGCCGATCTCGGCGCCGTACTCGAGCTGGAGGCGGCGCATGGACTCGGGCGAGCCGTCGAAGCCGGAGAGGTTCGCGAGCACCACCACCGGCCGGCTGCCGCTCGCCGCGTTGACGGCGCGCGCGATCTTCTTCGAGGACTGCGGGAAGAGCGTACCGGCCGACCAGAACTCGGGGCCGTCGGCGGGGACGAACTCGAGGCGCGGCAGCGGGCGCGACTGGATGCCGATGAGGCACACCGGCCAGCCGCCGAGGTGGGCGTCCCAGACGACGCCCGTGTCGCCGCCGCGCAGGTCGCGCCAGCGCTCGAGCGGCGGGTGGTCCTGGTCGATGCAGGCCGCCATCACGCGCCGGATCTCGAAGGGCTTCTTGCGGTCGGGGTTCTTCTCCTTGCTGAAGATGTCGCCGACGGTCTCGAACCCGGCGCCGCCCTCGGGGCCATGCGGATAGGAGCGCACGTCCCGGTCGCGCGGATCCGTCGTGGGCGCCTGCCGCGGGAAGCGCTCTCCCGGCGCGACGTACGCGTGGTCGTAGTGCCGCAGCAGGATCTCGCACGCCTCGCTGACGCTCGCGGCGTGGTACTGAGCCTGGCCGTTCGGGCCCATGATGCGGTCGTACCCGCCGATGCCCTCGTTGTCCTCGGCCGAGACGCTGCCGGAGTACTCGAGGGCCTGCTTCCCGGTGAGCACCATCGACGAGCCGGGCGCCATCACCAGGATGCCCTTCGTGTGCATGAGCATGGTGGCCTCGGCGTTCCAGTACGGCTGCGCGCCGACCGTGATCCCGGTGACCACCACGTTCACCTCGCCGCCGCGCTGCGTGAGCTCGATGAGCTTCCGCAGCACGGCCGAGACCCAGTCCATGTTCTCGGTGCCGGTCGTCATCGAGATCTTGGCGCCCGCGCACACCTCGAGCCACTCGAGCGGGACGCCCAGCTTCTCCGCGAGGTCGAGCGCGGCCACGATGCGCCGGCACTCGGGCTCGGCGAGCGCGCCCATCTCCTTGCTGGGATCGCCGAGGATGACGACGCGCACCATGG
>DASWDS010000069.1:0-7515 GCA_036395165.1 Anaeromyxobacteraceae bacterium
TCCCAACGCCGGCATTGATCCGGAGAAGACCAGCGTCTACATCCTGGACGATGCGACCCAGCCGCTGATCGTCGACACCGACGGCGACGGCTTCTGCGACCACATCAACCCGCATCTGATTCCGACCACGCAGCCGCCGACCTCGACCCCGACCCCGACCCCGACCCCGACCCCGTTCGCGGGGGTGACACTCCTGCACGCATGATGTAGAAGCCCGACCCCGCATGCTCTGGCGCGCCCTCCGCTGGCTCCTATTCCGCTTCGACCCCGAACGGATCCACCGACTCGCCCTCGTGGCGCTGCGCGCGCTCGGCTGGCGTCCCATCGCGCGGCGGATCCGGCCGCGCGCGGCGCCCTCGCTCGCGGTCGAGACGCTCGGCCTCCGGTTCGAGCACCCGCTCGGCCTCGCCGCGGGGTTCGACAAGGGTGAGGTGATCGCGCCCGGGCTCTTCGCGCTCGGCTTCTCGCACGTCGAGATCGGCACGCTCACGCCGAGGCCGCAGCCGGGCAATCCGAGGCCGCGCCTCTTCCGCCTCCCCGAGCACCGCGCTCTCCTGAACCGGATGGGCTTCAACAACGACGGCGCGGACGCCTGCGCGCGGCGCCTGGCGGCGCTCGACCCGGCCGACCGGCCGGGCGTCGTGGGCGTCAACGTCGGCCGGAACAAGGCGACGCCCAACGAGCGCGCCGAGGACGACTACCTCGCGTGCATCGACCGGCTGCACCCGTTCGCCGATTACCTCGTCGTGAACATCTCCTCCCCGAACACGCCCGGGCTGCGCGAGCTCCAGCAGCGCGACGCGCTCGAGCGACTGCTCGGCGCGTGTACGGCGCGGGCGCGGGCGCTCGCCGCGCCGAAGCCCCTGCTCGTGAAGCTCGCTCCGGACCTCTCGGCCGAGGCGCTCGACGAGGCGGTCGAGGTCGCGCTCGCGGTCGGCGCGGCAGGCATCGTGGCGACGAACACCACCATCCAGCGCCCGGGCGCCGTCGCGGCGCACCCGCGCGCCGCCGAGCCGGGCGGGCTCTCGGGGGCGCCGCTCCGGCCGCTCGCGACGGAGGCCCTGCGCCGCGTCTACGCGAAGACAGCCGGTCGCATCCCCATCGTGGGCGTGGGTGGCATCATGAGCGCCCAGGACGCGTACACCCGGGTCAGGTCCGGAGCGACCCTGGTGCAGGCTTATACGGGCTACATCTACGGGGGGCCGGCGTTCGTGCCGGGGGTGCTGAGAGGGCTCCAGGAGCTCCTGAAAAGGGATGGCTTCTCGCGCATATCAGATGCGATCGGGGTGGATGTGCGCCCCGCCATGAGCAGTTGATGGCAATCAGATTGCAGCGTGTGCCGGAGTCCCGCGCGTGGATGTCACCCCTGGTGGGGGTTTGCGGCCGTGCCGCGAGGGGGCACCCTCTCGTCATCAAGGAAGCGGTTGGTGGGGAGGCGAGCGGCCGACGTCATGAGCGGGTTGACGCGCATGACGCAATGCGTTAGCGTCAGGACACCGGGCCCGAAGCCGGGCGGGCCCGCGGAGAATCACGATCCGGACGAGGAAGTTCCCAAATGGCCGAGAAGAACACCACCGTGAAGGTCCCTGAGTTCCTGCGTGAGCCGCTCGAGGCCGCGCAGGCGCGTCTCGCCGAGTTCGAGGAGGAGGCGCAGAAGGTCTTCAAGGAGCTCTTGCAGAAGGGGAAGGAGAGCCGCAAGGACGTGGCGGAGCTGGTCCAGCGCCTCTCGAAGCAGGACTGGAAGCTCGACGAGCTGCGCGACCGCGTGAGCAAGCTCCGCGATCAGGGGATGGAGCGCGCGCAGGAGCTGCGCGGCCGCGCCGAGAGCTTCCGCTCGGAGGCGCTCGAGCGCCTCGAGGATCTGCAGACGAAGGCGGTCGCGTTCCTCGGCGTCGCCACGCGCGAGCAGGTCGAGGAGCTGTCCCGTGAGCTCGAGCGCCTCGCGCGCCGGCTCGACAAGGGCGAGAAGGCCCGCAAGGCCCGCAAGACGCCGAAGCGGCCGGCGGCGGAGGTCTAGACGCGATGCCCGACATTCGCGAGACGTTCAAGGAGGCATGGTCCCAGGCGCTGGTGGGCCTCAACGCCGCCGAGCAGGAGGCCGAGAAGGTCATCACCAAGATCGCGGACGCCGCCGGGTTCACCCCCGACGACGTGCGCCGGCACGCGCGCGAGTTCGGCGAGCGGCTGCAGACCCAGCGCAAGGAGATCGAGAAGACCATCGACGACGCGGTGAAGCGCGCGACGAGCCGCTTCAAGCTGCCCTCGCGCGAGGAGCTCGACGGCTTGCGCCAGCGCGTGGACGCCATCGCGGCGCGCGTCGAGGCGATCGCCAAGACGCGGGAAGCGAACAAGAAGGACGGCCAGGGCGCGTGACCCGGCCGACGGCCAGGGGGTGCGCGGGTGCGCTCGTCGCGGTCGCCGTGGTGGCGACGGCGCTGATCGTGCCCGGCACCATGGGCGAGCGGCCCGTGCTGCCGCGGATCGAGACCTTCATCTCGGCCGCGTGCGGTGGGCCGTCGCCCTGCCCCTCGCCGGAGCGCCTCACGTGGCTCGGAGATCTCGAGACGATGCTCGCGGAGCGGATGCCGGACCTGCCCGAGAGCGATCGCACCCGGCTCGCCGACGTCATCTACGAGGAGGCGAAGGCGGCGTCGCTCGACCCGCTCTTCGTGCTCGCCATCATCGCCGTCGAGTCGGGCTTCGACCACGTCGCCGAGAGCGACCGCGGCGCGCGCGGCCTCATGCAGCTCCGCCCCTCCACGCTTCGCCACGAGGCGGCGCGCTCGAAGCTCGTGGGCGAGGATCCGGACGACCCGATCCTCAACGTGCAGGCCGGCGTCCGTTACTACCGGCGACTCCTGCGCGCGTTCGGCTCGACCGAGATCGCGCTCATGGCTTACAACGCGGGCCCGAACCGCATCCTGCGCTTCCTGCAGGAGGAGGGCGCCATCCCCGAGCGGTTCCTCGTCTATCCGCGCCGCGTCACGGGCGAGCTGCGGCGGCTGAAGCGCAAGCACACGCCGGCCACCGAGCTCGCGCTGGCGGACCTGCCGTCCCGGCTCCCCGGCGGTGAGGCGTTCCGGACCGCGACGCGTTAGAACTGCCCGCGATGCGGGTGACCGAGATCTTCTTCAGCATCCAGGGCGAGGGAACGCGCGCCGGGCGGCCGTGCGTCTTCGTCCGCTTCACGGGCTGCGACCTGCGCTGCGGCTACTGCGACACCGCCTACGCGTTCCACGGCGGGCACGACCTCACCCGCGACGACATCCTCACCGAGGTGGCGCGCCACCCCTGCAAGCTCGTGCTCCTCACCGGCGGCGAGCCGCTCCTCCAGCGCGAGCTCCCGGAGCTGGCACGCGACCTCCTCGGCCGCGGCTACGAGGTGACCGTCGAGACGCACGGGCAGCGGCCGCTCGGGGCGCTGCCGCGCGAGGCGGTGCGCATCGTCGACGTGAAGACCCCCGGCTCGGGCGAGGTCGCGACCGATCTCGGCTACCTCGACGCGCTCGCCCCGCATGACGAGGTGAAGTTCGTGGTGTGCTCGGAGGAGGACTGGCGCTGGAGCCTCGACGTCATCCGCCGCCACCGCCTGGAGGGGCGCGTGGCGGTCCTCGTCTCGCCGGTGCACGGGGCGGTGGACCCGAAGGACCTCGCCCGGTGGATCCTGGAGAGCGGCGTCCAGGCGCGATTGAATCTCCAGCTCCACAAGATCGTCTGGGGCCAGGACGCGCGCGGGGTGTGACGCCGCGCCGATGGCGCACCTTGACGCACGACGCCGTGCGGGGCTAGGAACTTCGAGACGATGCACGCCCTCCACCTCCTCGCCGCCGCGGCGCTCCTCGCGGCCGGCGGCCGTGCCGCGGCGGGGCCGAGCGTCTCGCTCAATGGCGTCAACATCGACGGCGTCACCAGCCAGCGCATCGAGAACGCGACGGTCGTCATCGACGAGCAGGGCAACATCGACATCGTCGCGAAGGGGTACTCCGTGGCAGCCGGCGAGGCGGACGCCGCGCCGGCGCCCGGCCCCCTCGCCGCGGACGCGCGCCAGCAGGCCGGCGCGACCCAGCTCGCGCGACGCTACTACCTCGTCGGCGAGCAGTCGGAGCTCGACGGCACCCAGTACGACATCGCCGTGTTCATCAACGGACGGTGGATCAAGGAGCTCCGCTCGGCGGACGAGCCGCGCCCGTTCGAGGTGACGCGCTTCCTCCAGCCGGGCTCGAACAAGGTGGTGCTGGTGGCCACCAAGCGCGTGCGCGCCGCGCGCCGCAGCGCCTCGCCGGCCGTCACCTTCCGCGTCGTGCTCGGCGAGGCGAGCGTCGCGGGCGATCACGTCACCGTGGAGAGCCCGCAGATCGAGATGAAGCGCACCGCCGCCGAGACGGAGACGTTCACGCAGGAGTACGCGCTCGTGGCGCGGTAGTGCTGCGCGCTAGAGATCATGAGCCGGTGCTGGGGCGCGCGGCATGCGGGTGGGGGTTCGGGGGAGGCGGCGCTCCGCCTCCCCCGGTAGGGGTCTGCGGGGAGGGCCCGGCCTTGCCCTTCCTTGCAAGGCCCGGAGCCTTCCCCGCAAAGTGCTGCGGAGCAAGAGACATGGCAAACTGGATCACAACTTCTGCGGAGCAGCACTAGTGGCGCGCGCCAGAGATCATGAGCCGGTGCTGGGGCGCGCGGCACGCGGGTGGGGGTTCGGGGGAGGCGGCGCTCCGCCTTCCCCGGTAGGGCTCTGCGGGGAGGGCCCGGGCCTTGCCGTTCATCGCAAGGCCCGGAGCCTTCCCCGCAAAGTGCTGCGGAGCAGACAGATGAGGAACTGGTTCAGAACTTCTGCGGAGCAGCACTAGCTGGGGGGCCCGTGTTCGAACCCGACCCGACCATCGCGTTCGTGCCCGCGTCGCGGCAGCAGGTGGTCGCGCTCGTCGAGAGCCTCAACCAGCCGCAGATCTCGATCCCCGGAAAGCCGCCGCAGTCGGTGCAGGCCCACCTGTGCGGGCTCCGCAACGCGAACGGCTCGCTCTCCCTCTTCGTCTCGCTCCACCTGCCGCTGAGCGCCGAGAACGTCGTCTACGTGCAGGAGCCGCGGGAGCTCCCGCTCGAGGCGTACCGCGGCGCCGAGGCCGACGGGCTGCACTTCCTCGAGTCCATGGGCTTCATGCTCGACAACCTCAACTTCCAGAACCTCGGCGCGGAGCAGCAGGACGCGATCCTGAAGCGCGTGCCGCTCTTCTCGCCCACCCGCTCGCCGCCCGCGCGCGTCCCGGACGCCGCCGCCGCGCGCGCCGCCGCGCTCGCCCGCCTGCTCGTGAGCTTCTAGGTGCGCGTCCACGCCCTCCTCCTGCTCGCCGTGCTCGCCTGCGCCCACGCCGCGTCCGGGAAGGAGCGCGAGGCAGCGGAGATCCACTACCAGCTCGGGGTCGAGGCGCTCCGCGGCGGCCGGCGCGAGGACGCGCTGCGCGAGCTCGACGAGGCGCTCCGGTTCGACGAGCACCACGCCCAGGCGCACCTCGGCCGCGGCATCGCCTACCAGTACTTCGGGAAGACGCAGGACGCGGAGCGCGACTACCGGCGCGCCGTCGAGCTCGACCCCAGCTTCTCCGACGCGCACAACGCCCTCGGCCAGCTCCTCGCCGTGACGAACCGGCTCGAGCAGGCCGTCCCGGAGTTCGACCGCGCCCTCGACAACATGCTCTACAAGGACGCCTTCATCGCGCGCTGCAACAAGGGCCAGGCGCTGTACCGGCTGGGCCGGCGCGAGGAGGGGATGCAGGAGGTGCGGACCTGCCTCGCGCTCGCGCCGCGGTACTGCGCGGGCCACCGCGAGCTCGGGCGCATCCAGCTCGAGGAGGGGCGGGTGAAGGAGGCGCTCGAGTCGCTCGGGCGCTATACGGAGGTGTGCGAGAAGTCGGCCGACGCGTGGTACCAGCTCGGCCTCGCGCACATGAAGGCGGGCGATCCGGAGAAGGCGCGCGAGGCGTTCGAGAAGTGCGAGGGGCTGGCGGGCGCCGACACGATCGCGGACGATTGCCGGCGGAAGGTGAAGGCGCTGCAATGAGCGCGGAGCGCCCGGTCGAGGCGGCGGCGGCGGCGGGCGCCTTCGGGCGCTGGCTCTCGCAGGAGCGGGAGCTGCGCGGCCTCTCGCGCGACGAGGTGGCGCGGCTCACGAAGCTCGGGGCGGCCGTCATCGCGGCCCTCGAGTCGGGCGACCCCGTCCGCATGCCGCCCAAGGCCTATGTCTTCGGCTATCTCAGGTCCTACGCGGGCGCGGTGGGGCTCGACGCGGACGACGTCGTGCTCCGCTGGCAGGAGGTCGTCGGGCCCGAGGAGAGCGCCCCCGCGCCGCCGCGGCGGCGGGTGCCGGTGAAGGCGTTCCTCGCGATCGCGATCGCCGTCGCGCTGGCGGCGCTCGCGGCAGCCGCGCTGCTCCGGACCGGCTCCGAGCGCGCGCCGCTGAAGCTCGATCGGCCTCGCGCGGTCGAGCGCGGGCCGTACGCGCCCGATCCCGGGCGGTGACGGAGCGACCTTGCCGGATGCGCTGAAGCTGACGGGCGTCGTCCTCCGCACGGTGGACTACGGCGAGACCGACCGCGTCGTGGCCCTCCTCACCGCGGAGCGCGGCAAGGTGTCGGCGTTCGCGCGCGGCGCCCGCGTCTCGCGCAAGCGCTTCGGGGGCGCGCTCGAGCCGTTCACCCTGCTCACGATCGAGGCGCGTGAGCGGCGCGGCGCCGACCTGCTCGCGCTCGAGAGCGTGAGCGTCGTGCGTGGGTTCGGCGGCATCCGCTCCGACCTCGCGCGCATCGCCTGCGCCGGCTACGCCTGCGACCTCGCGCGGCAGCTGGTCCGGGACTCCGAGCCCCACCCCGAGCTGTTGAAGCTCCTCGTGGACTACCTCTCGCGCCTCGACGTGGCGGCGGCGCGGCCCACCCCGCTGCGGGCGTTCGAGCTCCACGCGCTACGGGCGGCGGGGCTCATGCCGCGCTTCGTGGCGTGCGCCCGCTGCGGCGCCGCGCTGGACCCGGACGCGCGCCTCGCCTTCGATCCGGCGGAGGGCGGGATGCTCTGCGCGCGGTGCAGCTCCAGCGCATCGCCTTCCTCTCCGCGCCTCGGGTGCGAGACCGTGGCGGCGCTCGCCCGGCTGCAGGCCGGTGGCCTCGACGCGGCCGACGCGACGCCGCTCCCGCGGGGCGCCGGGGTGGAGGCGCGCGACGCGCTGTCGTGCTTCCTCGAGCACCACCTGGGCGGCCGGCTCGCGAGCCGCAAGTTCCTCGACGAGGTCGGGCCGCTCCTCGGCGGCTGACCTGCGCCTGCTCCGAATTCGCGTTTGACACAGGGCGCGCGCGGGCCCTACCGTGCCCGTCCGCTCATCCTGAGCGAAGGCACATCGCTGCAAAGCAGCGATGGCCGGAGACGAAGGATCCGGCGGGCGGCGAGCCCACCCGCCCCGGAGGCGCGCGTGACCTTCCAAGACCTCATCCTCGAGCTCCAGCGCTACTGGGCGCGCCGCGGGTGCATCCTCGCCCA
>DASWDS010000070.1:0-6223 GCA_036395165.1 Anaeromyxobacteraceae bacterium
GGAGGAGGGTCTGCGCGGGCGCCGCCGCGAGCGCAGCCCAGTCGATCTTCGTCACGGGCAGGACCTCCGCGGCGAGCTCGGGCGGGAGGCAGAGCGTCATGGCCGCCTTGGCGAGGGCGCTCCCCGCCGCGAGGTCGTCCGCCACGACCACGCGCGAGATCTTGAGGCGGGGGACCCAGGCCTCGAGGATCTGGCCGTGGAGCAGGCGGTTGTCGACCCGGGCGAGGGCGATCACTGGTAGCGATCTAGCTTCGGTTCGTCCGCGCGCGCGTGCGGAGGAGCTCGCTCGCGAGGGTGATGTTCTTCTGGCCGTACCCGGCGAGCATCTTCGCCGTGTCGCGCAGCGTGGCGCCCTCGCTCCGGCAGGTGGAGAGCTTCACCAGCATCGGCAGGTTCACGCCCGTGACCACCTCGATGCGCTCGTCCAGGAACGTGAGCGCGAGGTTCGCCGGCGACCCGCCGAACATGTCGGTGAGCACGAGCACGCCGTCGCCGCCCTCCACGTCGCGGATCGCCTGCGCGAGCTGGGCGCGCGCGACGTCCATCTCGGAGGTGGAGGCCACCGACACGGCACGGCATTGCTCGAGCTTCCCGCACACCGCCTCCGCGGTGCGGATGAGCTCCTCCGCCAGCTGACCGTGCGTCGCGACGACGAGACCGACCATGGCCGAATCTATTCCTTCTCGACGTCGCGGTGCCAGAGGCGCACGTCGGTGCCGCCCGCCTCGAGCCGGCGCGCCAGCTCTCCGGCGACTGCGACGGAGCGGTGGCGGCCGCCGGTGCAGCCGATGGCGAGGGTGAGGTAGCTCTTCCCCTCCGCGCGGTAGCGCGGGAGCAGGAAGCCGCAGAGGTCGACGGTCCGCTCCAGGAACGCGCGGGCGTCGTCCTGGCCGAGGACGAACTCGCGCACGCGGTCGTCGGTGCCGGGGAACGGCTTGAGCTCGGGGATGAAGTACGGGTTCGGCAGGAAGCGCACGTCGAGGACCAGGTCGGCGTGGCTCGGCAGACCGTAGCGGTACCCGAACGAGACGACCGTCACGCCCATCTTCTCGACCTCGCCCTCGACGAACCGGGCGTGGACGAGGCGCTTCAGCTCGTGGACGTTGAGCGACGTCGAGTCCACGACCTCGTTCGCGATCGCCTTCAGGCCCGCCAGCGCGCTGCGCTCGGCCGCGATGCCCTCCTGCACCGAGCCGCCGCCGCCCGACAGCGGGTGGCGGCGCCGCGTCTCGGAGTAGCGCCGGAGGAGCGCGTCGTCGGTGGCGTCCAGGAAGACGACGTCGACGCGCGTGCCGGTGCGGCGCACCTCGTCGATGACGCGCGGCGCCTCGGCCAGGAAGCGCCCCTCGCGCGCGTCCACGACGAGCGCGATCCGGGTCACCTCGCCGGCCGTGTGCGCGGAGAGCTCGAGCAGCTTCTCGAGGAAGACGATGGGCAGGTTGTCGACGCAGTAGAACCCGGCGTCCTCGAGCGCGCGCAGCGCGGTGGACTTTCCGGAGCCCGAGACGCCGGTGAGCATGACGACCCGCGGCTCTTGCGCCGGCCGGCCCGGGTCGGGGAGCTTCCTGTCCGGTCCCTCGCGGCCCTTCATTCGACGTCCATCTCCCCGCCGCGCCCGCCGGGGGCGAGCGCGATGGCGCGGTTGAGCCGCTCCTGGAACTCGCGCGCCGAATGGTGTCCCTGCAGCTTCAGGAGGTGGTTGCGGGCGGCCACCTCGACGATGGTGGTCATGTTGCGCCCGGGCCGGACCGGCACGATGAGCATCGGGATCTCGACGTCCAGGATGCGGAACTTCTTCTCCTCCACGCCGAGCCGGTCGTACTCCACGTTCGGGTCCCACTCGACGAGCTCGAGCACGATCTCGATCTTCTTCCGCTCGCGGATGGCGGCGACGCCGAACAGGTCCTTGATGTTGATGATGCCGAGGCCCCGGATCTCCATGTGGTGCTTGATGATCTCGGAGCCGGTGCCGTAGACCGACTCGGGGGCCACCCGCTTCACGTCCACGATGTCGTCCGCCACGAGGCGGTGGCCGCGCATGACGAGGTCGAGCGCGATCTCGCTCTTGCCGATGCCGCTCTTGCCGAGGAGCAGGATGCCGACGCCGAACACGTCGAGGAGCACGCCGTGCATCGACGTCTGCGCGGCAAGGATGTCCTCCAGGTAGTTCTGGACGCTCTCGATGAACGTGCTGGAGAGGTGCGAGGTGGTGAGCACCGGCACGTTCTTCTCCTCGGCCGCCGTGATGAGCTCGGGCGGGACGGGGAGGTCCTTCGTCACGACGAGGCAGGCGATGTCCTGCGAGAAGAAGTCGTGCAGGACGTCGCGCGCGCGCTCCTTCGGCATCGTGGCGAGGTAGCTCATCTCGGTGTTGCCGAACACCTGCAGCCGCTCCTTGTGCAGGTACTCCGTGAATCCCGCCAGCACGAGGCCGGGCTTCTGGATGCGCGAGCTCGAGATCTTGCGCGACAGCCCCTTCTTGCCCGCCACGAGCGAGAGTCGGAGGTCGAATTTGCGGTCGTCGAGGAGCGCCCCGACGCGAGTCGCGTCCATGCGCGGCGGAGTGTAACCCGCGAGGTGCCCACCGTCGACCTTGGGAGCGCTTGCCCCGGCGCGGCGCCCCGGCGCCGGCCGCGCTAGATCGTTTGCGTTGACCTGCCCCTCGGCTGGTCACTAGATTGCCGCGCTCCCATGCGCCTCAGGGTCCTGTACCACGCGAACTGCTTCGACGGCTGTGCGTCCGCGGCGGTCTTCAGCCGGTTCTTCGCCGAGCGCGAGGGCCAGCGGCTCGCCGCGACCGACTACTTCCCCGTCCAGCACCAGCAGGGCGATCCCTTCCCGCCCGGCGCGTTCGACGCCGACGTGAACGCGTGCGTGGACTTCCGCTTCTCTCCCTCTCCGCGGCTGCACTGGTGGTTCGACCACCACGCGAGCGCCTTCCAGCCCGCCTCCGACCGGGCCGTCTTCGAGCACGACGGGTCGGGCCAGAAATTCTGGGATCCGCAGGCGCCCTCCTGCACCGGGTTCATCGCGCGGATCGCGCACGAGCGCTTCGGCTGGACCGCGCCCGACCTGGCGGAGCTGGTGCGCTGGGCCGACGTCATCGACGCGGCGCGCTTCCCCTCGGCCGCGATGGCCGTCCGCCTGGAGGAGCCGGCGCTCCGGGTCATGACGCTCCTCGAGACGACGCAGGACCCGGCGGTGCCCACCCGCGTCATCGAGGCGCTGAGATCGAGGCCGCTGGCCGAGATCGCGGGCGAGCCCTGGGTGACGGAGCCGCTCCGGCCCGTCCTCGACCGGCACTTCCGTTCCATCGAGACGGTGAGGAAGCTCGCCAGGGTGGAGGGTGGCGTGGTCGAGATCGACCTCTCCGAGAGCGGGATCGACGGCGCGAACAAGTTCATCGCGTACGACCTCTTCCCGGACGCGCGCTACACGGTCGTCGTCTCGCGCGACAGGAAGCGGAGCAAGGTCTCGGTCGGCTCGAACCCCTGGTCCGCGGTCCCTCGCTCCCACGATATCTCCAGGATCTGCGAGAAATACGGGGGGGGCGGGCACCCCGTGGTGGGTGCCGTGTCGCTCGAACCCGAACGCCTGCTTGACGCGCGCCGCATTGCGCGCGAGATCGCGGGGATGCTCCGGGACGGCGGCACCCCACCATGACGCCTGGCCAGTACATCCTCGTCGTCGACGACGACGACGACTTCCGGGAGGCGCTCTCAGAGGTCCTCACCGAGGCCGGGTACCCCGTCCAGCAGGCGGAGAACGGCGAGGTGGCGCTCGCCCGCGTGACCGACGAGCAGCCGGGCATCGTGCTCCTCGACCTCAAGATGCCGGTCCTCGACGGCTGGGGCGTGATGGAGCGCATGCGCGGCGACGCGAAGAGCGCCGCGGTCCCGATCCTCATTCTCTCGGCTTACGGCTTCGAGTGGGAGGCCGAGCTCCTCGGCGCTCAGGGCTACATCCCGAAGTCGGTCGGGATGGAGGAGATCCTGGAGCGCGTGCGCAAGGCGGCCGGACCGCCGCCGATGCGCCATTAGCGCGGGCGCCGCGGTCCGCCTCGGCCTCGCTCTCCTCCGCCACCTTCCGTGGGGGGTGTGGGGGGAGCGTGGCCGCTCCCCCCAGACTGAGGGCTTGCTGCGGCTTCATGCAGCGAGCCCGGAACTCTCACTGACTCGCCGCGAATAGCGATCGTCTGCACGAAGAACGGGACGGCGAGTCAGTGCGGTCCGCTCGCGTACGCCTCGGCGGCGTACGGCTGCTCCGCCGGCTCCTCGATCTCGACCACCCGGAACCGGCGGTCGAACATCTTCCGGAGGAGCGGCATCGCGACGTTGTAGACGGGCACGCCCTTCGGCGTGCGGCCCTCGAGCGAGCCGTGGTGCGCGTGGCCGTGGAAGACCGCCTGCGCGCCGAAGGCGTCGACGGGCATGGCGAGCCGGCCGGTGCCGAGGAAGGGGCGCAGCTCCGGCACCTCTCCCTCCGTCGTCCCGACCACGGGCGCGTAGTGCATGATGACGACCCGGTGCGCGGTGTCGATCTGGGCGAGCGCCGCCTCGAGCTTCAGCGCCTCGTTCACCGCCTCCTGCACGAACGCCTTGATGGCGGGCTCGCCGAACGCCTGGAGCGTCCCCTTGCCGAACCCGCTGGGGAAGCCCTTCACGCCGGCGACGCCGAGCCGCTTGTCGAAGACGGCGTACTCGCCGTCCAGGACGGCGACCTTCACCTCGCGCAGGATGCGGACGATCTCGCGCTGCTGCCCCGCCTCGAAGTCGTGGTTGCCGAGGACGGCGGCGCAGGGGACCCGCAGGACGGCGAGCACCTCGGCGAGCGTCTTCGCCTCGTCGACGAGGCCGCGATCGGTGAGGTCGCCGCACAGAACGAGCCCCTCCGCCTCGGCGTTGACGGACTTCACCAGCTCGCGGAACTTCCCGTGCTCGTCCTCGCGGCAGTGCAGGTCACCCAGCGCTGCCAGGCGAAATGACCGCGGCATCGTCGTCTCCTTCGACCGCCAGCCGCCGCTCGGGCGTCGCGCCGGGCTCGCCGCCGCGCACGTCGTCGAACCCCAGGTGCTCGAGGGCGTGGCGGTACTGCACCTTCGAGAGGAGCGGGCCGCGGCAGACGCGGCGCGCGTGGTCGCCCGCCGCGATGCCCTCCCACGTCCGGCGGAGCAGCTCGCGCATGACCCAGTCCGGCACCTGCGAGCGCTCGCTCGGGAAGGCGAACCGGTACAGGACGATCTGGGCGAGCAGCACCTCCCAGTGCCGGTCGAAGCGCGCGAGGAGGCGATCCCAGTCCATCTCGTGGCCGCGGGCGCGGATGAGGTTCGCCACGTCGTTGCCGTCGAAGCGCTCCCGCTCGCACACGAACGCCTTCGACCAGACCATCTCCTCGGGCGGCGCGAGCAGCACGGGGCTCCCCATGACCTCTGCCGGCCGCGCGTGCTCGAACCAGGCATCGTCCACCGTGCAGAGGCCGTTGCCGGACGAGAAGATGAGGTCGACGAACCACTCGCCGCGGTAGCCCTTCCCGATCCAGACCGGGTCCAGGAGCTCGGTCCGGAACCCCGCGCGCTCGAGGGCCCGGAATGCCGCCTCGAGGTCGCGCCGGCGCAGGAAGACGTCGAGGTCCTTCGTGTCCCGGAAGATCCCCGTGTACTCGAAGAACGCGTAGGCGCCCGCGACGACGTACGGGACCGGAGCCGCGTTGAGCGCCCGGAGCGCGTCCGCCCGCGCGTCGAGCTCGCCGGCCGTCCGCTGCTCGGTCGCAGCCTCCTCGCCCACGCGTTCAGGTGCCATCCCGAAGAAGATTTGCATCCGCCCCGCACGCGGGAACCGCCCGCGCCGTCCCCGGGCACCCGCGCCTCGGCTCGTCGTGCGGGCAGGCGAGCGACGTCGCCGCGCTGCGTGGGGCGCGACCGCGACAGAGGCGACGGGCGGCTTCGACCTGCGAGCCGTCAGCCCTCGTCGTCCTCGTCGGCGAGCGTCGCCTTGCGCAGCGCGCCCCGCCCGAACCGCTGGTTGACCGCGTCCACCGCGGCGTTCAGGGCGGCGCGGCGGGGCGCGTCGGGGCGCGGGGCGAACAGGCCGAGCTGCTCCGCCGGCCCCGCGTCGAAGCCGCTCGCGGAGACCCCGGTGAGCCGGACGGGCCTCGCGAGGTCGGCGCGCTCGAGCTGGGCGCGCGCCGCCTCGAAGAGGACCGTCCCGTCGTCGGTCGGCGACGG
>DASWDS010000071.1:0-4831 GCA_036395165.1 Anaeromyxobacteraceae bacterium
GGCGCACGTGCGAGCTATCGCACGGCGCCGCTTCGCGCTCAAGCGCGGGTGCCGGCGTTGCTAGCCCCCTGCGGCAGCGCAGGGCAGGGCGGCGCGGGTGGACGGGCGGGAGCTGATCTTGACGGACATGGTGTTCCCCTCGTGCAGGTGCGGTGGGTTGACGTCCAGGCTGCTGCGGTCACTTCGGTGACCGCGCTAGCTCCCGGCGGAGGCGCAGGGCATCGCGGCGCGGGTGGACGGGCGGACGCTGATCTTGACGGACATGGGGGTTCCCCTCGTGCAGGTGCGGCGGGTTGACTTCTAGGCTGCTGCGCTCACTTCGATGGCTGCGGGTGGTGCAGGCGCCGCGGGGGCGGCGCCAGGGTGGAACTCTTCGACGTAGCGGCGGGTGATCTCGGCGCGGAAGCGCGCCTCGAGGCTCTGGCGGTCGCACTGGAGCTGCCCGGTGCGCCCGCTCTGCAAGTACCGGCCGCCCAGGCAGCCGCCCAGGCACACCGGCACGAAGGGGCAATCGGTGCCGCAGCGCTCCCAGGCGCGTCCGGCGGTCAGTGGATCGGGCGAGAGGGCGCCGGCGTGGACGGTGCCGAGCGCCAGCTCGGGGCGGCCCGCCACCGCGAGGCACTTGTAGACGCGGCCCGCCGGGTCGATGACGAAGCTGCGCTTCCAGTGCAGCTCGCACGGCGTGACGGCGTCGATCCCCGCGGGCGCGCGCTGCGCCACGCCGCGCCGCACCGCGAGCTGCGTGAGCCGATCCGCGCCTGCCGCTTCGCTCCCGCACGACTGCGCGCACGCGCCGCTGACGTCGAGGACGGGCTTGAAGCGCACCGACTCGAAGCGCCCGGCGAGGCCCGCTGCCTCGAGCCGATCGAGCAGGTGCTCGCACGACCGATCCGCGCCCGCCTGGACGTTGCCGCCGAGGCGGAGCACGACGTCGGGGCACTCGCGCGCGACCTTCACGAGCGCGTCGAAGATCGCGTCGAACGTGCCGCGGCCGTCGCGGAAGATGCGGGCGGCGTCGTGCGTGGCGCGGTCGCCGTCGAGCGTGACCTTGACCGACCCTCGGCCGAGCGCCGACAGGTCGCGAAGGAGCCCCGGCTCGAGGCCGAGCCCGTTGGTCGTGATCTCCCACGCGAGCCCCACGCCCAGCGGGGCGAGCGCGGCCGCCAGCGCGCGTGCGGTGCGGAGCAGGAAGTCTTTCCGCAGGAGCGGCTCGCCGCCGATGTAGTGGACGAGGAGGCGGCGCGCGCCCGTCGCGACGACCTGATGCTCGATCCAGGCGAGCGCCGCGGCCTCGGTCTCGGCGGACATCCGGCCCGACGCCGGGTGATCCTTCTGGAAGCAGTAGGTGCAGGCGAGATCGCACGAGAGCGTGGGCATCAGCGTGACGTAGGCCGTCCCCGGGATGCCCTCCGCCGTCGCCTCGCGGTGCGCGGCGAAGCGCGCGTCGTCCTCGACCGCGTCGCGAACGAGGAAGCCGAGCTCCCGCAGCGCGCTCGCGGTCTCCTCCTCGATGCCGGGCGCGGGCGGCGCCGCCTCCCACCGCGCGATCGCGGCGAGCGCGCCCTCGTCCACGCCGGCGTAGCGATCCCCGATCACGTCGTAGAGGACGTGCTCGCCGGGGACGACGTCGCGCAGCGAGAGGACGAAGCGGGAGAGGCGCACGGGCCTTCACGCTCAGCAACGGTGGTGCCAACGACCTCTCACCGCCGCGGCGCGACCTCGCGGCGCGCGGCGAAGTCGCTCAACTCCCCGTACGGAGGGCTTCCTGCGCGCGGCGCGGGCTCGGTTCCGGGCCACGGGCCCGTTTCGCGACCGTCGCGCGGGTCGCGC
This sequence comes from Anaeromyxobacteraceae bacterium, assembly GCA_036395165.1. Lineage (GTDB taxonomy): Bacteria > Myxococcota > Myxococcia > Myxococcales > Anaeromyxobacteraceae > Anaeromyxobacter_A. The sequence continues at coordinate 1,831 of DASWDS010000071.1, forward strand.
GGCACCGGCCAGCGATCGAGCCGCCACGCGGGCCAACCATGGGCGCGAGAGCCCCGCAAGCCCATGTTCACGGTACTTCGGGGAAGCGGCTGAGATCCTGGCCACATGGGCTCGATGGCCACAATGTAGCACTTTCACCGCAACCGATCGCGATGGTCCGGCGCTTGCTTTTCAGGAGGACATGAAACGCACGAATCTCATCGCCGTCCGCGAGGTGCGCGTGGGCGACAGGCTGGTGCTCGTGGAGCTGTTCCAGAACGAAGGGAGCTCGGTGGCGGCGCGATGCGTGCTCGGCTCCACCGACACGCCCATCATCGACGCGCCGAGCGCGGAGGAGGCGCTCGCCGCCGTGGAGGACGCGATGGAAGGCCTCCTCATGGCCAGGCGCGCTCGCGCGGCCTGACCCGGGAGACCTGGACCGGCGCGCCTGCCGAGGCGGCGCGCCGCGGTCGTGCCGCGCCCTACTTCACCTTCGGCAGCTGCTTGCCCTTCTCGAACACGGCGTCGGCGCCGTACTTCGCGACGACCTTCTTCTTCGTGTCGAGCCCGTTGGTCATCTCGATGACGAACTTCGGGACGCGGCGCGCGCGCCGGTCCGCCACCCAGCGCGTGATCTCGCTGCGGCGACGCGACGGGCGCGCCGGCCGCGCGGGCGCGCCACGGCGGCCGCGCGCGCGAGAGATCCCACCCTGAAGCTCGCTGTCGAGGCGCGCCGCCGCCATGTCCGCGATGGCGCGGGCGATGGTGGCGGAGGCGCGCTTCAGCACCGGCTCCATGGCATTGCGCAAGATGTCGTCGATGGAGCTGCTGCTGGCTGGCCTGGGCATGCGGTTCTCCTTGGAAGCGGATTGCACGAATTGTTTGCCGATCCCCGCACTATCCCCTCGATTACTATCCAACCTGCGCTGTGCACACAATTTCTTTTTCTGGTACGTTCGGGGACGTCCACCGGGCCCTCTGGCGAAACGGTAAACGCGCTCGACTCAAAATCGAGTGGGGCAACCCCCCGTCCCGGTTCGAGTCCGGGGAGGGCCAAACCAAGCATTGTCGTGCTGCGGGGTGCCGCGTTTTCCCTTGCGGCGGCGCGCGGCCGCCGTGTATCTGTCCCGGCCTGACCACCTGGTGAGCGCATGTACAATCTCCTGATCAGCCTGGCAGCCGGGCTCCTCGTCGCCATCGGCATCCGCCTCGCCGGCTTCGGCTGGGTGGCGGTCATCGTGCCGGGGGTGCTCATGGCCGCCGTCGCATACGTGGCGCTCAACCTGCGCGCGCAGAAACGGCTCTCGGCGATGGTGGAGGCGGCCGTCGCCGAGGCGCAGGCGCGCCGCTTCGACCGCGCCATCCAGCTGGCGAAGGGCGCCCTGGTGATGGCGCCGTGGCTCTTCGGCGCCGACGCCGCCCTCTCCGCCCTCATCGGCCAGTTCCACTGGTGGAAGGGCGATCACGAGGCGGCGCTGCCCTACCTCGAGCGCGCCGCGGCGGGCCAGTGGCCCGCTCGCGTGATGCTGGCGGTCGCCCGCTGGCGAAAGCGCGACCTCGCCGGGATGAAGAAGGTGTTCGAGGAGACGCTCAAGACGCGGGCCAATCGGAAGCAGGGCCTCCTCTGGTGCGCCTACGGCTGGTTCCTCGAGAAGGAGAGCCTCCACGACGACGCGGTCCGCGTCCTGGGCCGCGCGGTGGCCGCCAACCCGAGCGACGACAAGCTCAAGTCGGCGCTGCAGTCCGTGCAGAACGGGAAGAAGCTCAAGGTCGGGAAGCTCTACACCGAATGGTACAACTTCGGCGTCGAGACGCCGCCTCAGATGATGCCGCCCGGCTTCCGGCCGGGCCGCCGCGCCACCTACCGCTGAGTCTTCGGCCCCGACCGGGGCCGATCAGACGCCTCAGGTGCCGTCGAAGCCGATCGTCACCCGGCCGTCCTCCTCGATGAGCGGCACCCGGCGGTCGCCGCCCGAGAGATCGAGGAAGCGCTCCATCGCCGCGGCGTCCTTCTTGAGATTGAAGTACTCGACCCTCACCCCACGCTTGCCGAAGTCCTCACGGGCGGCAGTGGTGTAGGGTCAGGTGTCCTTCCCGTAGATCCGGACCGTCCCCGAGCTCATCGCGGCCTCCATGCCATGAATGATGCCGCCCATCTCGACGGGCTGCACCTCTTCCGCGGGGCTGCCCCCTGGTCCGGTGACAGCCCCCTCACCCGCTCCACCTGGGCGCTCCCCTGGATCGGTTCGAGACTGTCATCATGGTACATCGACGATGGGTACAGCGAAGGGGCAGGCTGTCGGGACAGGGCTTCGTCGCGCGGCACAGGGCAGACGGGGCGCTATATCGTGGCGGGGGCCATGATCGACGACGGCAGGCAGGGAGATGGGCCGGCGGGTCCGGGCGGTGGCGCGCGGGACGTTCCCGATGCGCCCGCGCCGGACAAGCTCGACGCGCCGCGCCTGCAGGCCGACTCGGCCCAGCTCCTCGAGATGAACCGGCGTCTGCGCGACGCGGCGCAGCGACGTGACGACCTCCTCTCGACCGCGGCCGAGGACCTGCGTGGCCCGGCCGCCGGGCTCCTCAGGGACGTCCGCCGGCTGAAGCGGCGCGACGCGGGACTGAGCGACGGTGAACGGCGCGCCCTCGCCGCGCTCGACCGGCACGCGCGCCAGGTCGCCGCGCTCGCGGACGGCCTCGCCGAGCTCAAGAGGATCGAGCGTGGGCAGGTGCTGCTCAGGCGCCGGCCGATCCAGCTCGGCGCGCTCGTCGGTGAGATCGTGGAGGCGCGCCGCGCGGAGGCGCGTGAGCGCGGCATCGACGTCGCGCACGAGCTTCCGCCCTCCCCCGTCACCGTCCCCGCCGATCCCGATCGCGTGGTCGAGCTGGTCGGGAGGCTCCTCGACGCGGCGCTCGGGGCGACCCGGCGCGGCGGGCGCGTGCGGATCGCCGTCGAGGCGCTGCCCGACGGCGCGCGCGTCGTCGTGGAGGACCGAGCCGCGGGGCGCCATGGCGGGCGGCC
>DASWDS010000072.1:0-3635 GCA_036395165.1 Anaeromyxobacteraceae bacterium
AGCGTGACGCGCCCCATCGCCGTGCTCACGGACGCCGCGGAGCGCATCGCCTCGGGCGGCGTGGACGAGCACATCCCCGAGCTCGGCCACGACGAGCTGGGGAGGCTCGGGCGGTCCGTGGAGCGGATGCGCGCCTCGCTGCGCGACCTCATCGGGCGCGTCGCGCGCGCGAACGAGGAGCTCGAGGGACGGGTCGAGGAGCGCACGCGTGAGCTCGCCTGCGCCAACGAGCAGCTCCGCGATCGCGACGCGCAGCGCCAGCGCCTCCTCCGCATGGTCATCACCGCGCAGGAGGACGAGCGCAGGCGCATCGCGCGCGAGCTGCACGACGAGACGACGCAGAGCCTCGCGGTGCTCGCGATGGGCCTCGAGACCGCGTCGGCGGCGCTGAAGAGCGGTGGGCCGCAGCCGCGCCTCGACGAGGTGAAGGCGCTGGCGGTGCGGACGCTCGAGGAGGTGCACCGGCTCATCCTCGACCTGCGTCCGGCCGTGCTCGACGACCTGGGGCTCTTCTCGGCGCTGCGCTGGTACGCCGAGCGGTGCCTCGCCGGCCGCGGGATCGCGGTGCGCTGCGAGGTCCACGAGCTCGAGCGAAGGCTGCCGTCCGAGGTCGAGATCGCGCTCTTCCGCATCGGGCAGGAGGCGATGAACAACATCGCGCGGCACGCCAGGGCTGAGTCGGTGCTGATCCAGCTCGGTCCCGAGGGCCATGAGCTCCGGATCGAGATCGAGGACGACGGGCAGGGGTTCGACCCGGGCACGGCGCCCGAGGACCGCCCGCACTACGGGCTCATGGGCATCCGCGAGCGCGCGGAGCTGCTCGGCGGGAGCGCGGTCATCCAGTCCTCGCCCGGAGGGGGCACACGGGTGGAGGTGCGCGTCCCGCTGCCGGACGCTGGCGACGGCGCTCCGCCTTCCTCCACGCCGCCCGTGGGGCTAAGCTCGGGTCCACCGTGAGCAAGATCCGAGTCCTCATCGCCGACGACCACGCCATCCTCCGGGAGGGCGTGCGCGCGCTGCTCTGCGCCACGGAGGACATCGAGGTGGTGGGGCAGGCCGCCGACGGCCGCGAGGCGATCGAGGCGTGCCGCCGCCTCGATCCCGACATCGTCCTCATGGACATCGCCATGCCCGGGCTGGGAGGCCTCGAGGCCTCCCTCGAGATCCGCAAGGAGGGGCTGCGGGCGCGCGTGCTCGTCCTCTCGCAGTACGAAGACCGCGAGTACGTGCGGCGCCTGCTCAAGGCCGGGGTCGCGGGCTACGTCCTGAAGAAGTCCGCCGGCAGCGAGCTCGTGGGCGCCATCCGCGCCGTGCACCGCGGCGGCCTCGTGCTCGATCCCGAGGTGGCGCGCGCCGCGATGGAGGAGGCCGATCCCCAGCGCGGGGGCGGCGATCCCTACGAGGCGCTCACCGACCGCGAGAAGCAGGTCTTCCACCTCGTGGCCGAGGGCAAGAGCAACAAGGAGGTCGCCGACGTGCTCGGCATCAGCGTGAAGACGGCGATGTCCCACCGCGAGCACGTGATGGAGAAGCTCCACCTGCACAACCGCACGGAGCTCGTGCGGCTCGCGCTCAAGCTCGGCGTCATCCGCATCGAGACGTGATGCGCGCGTCGCTCTCGCGGCGCCTCGCCGCCGTCGCCATCGCCGCCGTCGGCCTGGCCTGTCCCCGCCGCGTCCCGCCACCGCGGGTGGCGCCGCAGGCCGTCTCGCTGCGCACCGCGCTCGTGACGGCCCCCTCCGGCCTGCGCATCGCGCTCTACGAGGAGCCATGGCTCTCCACGTTCCGCCTCACCGCCGCCTACCGGGCGGGGGCCGCGGACGAGCCCGCCGGGAAGGAGGGCCTGGCGCACCTCACCGCCCACGCGACCTTCGCCTCGCAGCCCTCCGACGGCGTGGCCACCCTGCGGGAGCGACTCCTGGCGGCGGGCTTCCAGTTCGGCGTGCAGGTGGGCCTCGACACTACCTCGTTCTGGATGCGCGGCCGCCCGGAGCAGCTGGCGTTCGGGCTGCGGCTCGAGGCGCACCGGATGGCGGAGCCGCTCCGGGACGTGGACGAGGGCGTGTTCCGGGACGAGAAGACCCGCGTGCTCGAAGAGGTGCGCGAGACGGAGCGCGACGCGCGCGGCACGACGCTGCGGGCGCTGCTCGAGGCCGCCTTCCCCAGGCACCCCTACGGCCGTCACCCGTGGGGTCGCTCCACGCCGGCGGCTGGGCTCGACCTGCCGGACGCGCGCGCCTTTGCCGGCGCGAGGTACCGTCCGGAAGCGACCGTGCTCGTGCTCGCGGGCCCCCTGCCGCTCGACGAGATGAAGCGGATCGTCTCGTCTGCGCTGGGGGAGGGGCTGGGCGCGGGCCGCGACGAGGCGCCCGCGCCGCGAAGGCCGCCGGCGATGCCGCGCGATCCGGACGATCCCGCGCTCCTCGCCGTCACGGGGGCGGTGGAGGTGCCGCAGGTGGTGGTCGCGTGGCGCGTCCCCGGCTTCTTCGCCGGCGAGGAGCAGCTGGCGCGGGAGATCGCGGCGACCGTCGACGACGCCCTGCGCGAGCGCGAGGCGCGCCGGAGCGCGCAGGCCGCACCGCTCTCCGGTCGCCACGCCGCCGGCGTGGGGGAGCGTGCCCGCGCAGAGGCGATCGTGCTCGACGGCGCGGCGCTCATCGTGGTGACCGCGGCGGTCGAGCAGGGCGACGAGGTGGAGCGGGTGCTGGACGAGCTGCGCGGGCTGCCCGACGGGATGCTGGTGTGGAGCCGCCCCGACGATCTCCTGGAGCGCATGGCGGCGATGAAGGAGGCGCTGGATCAGTCGGAGATGGCGAACGTGGTGCGCGCCACCGGCTCACCGGACTGGGTGGAGCGGATGGAGATGCTGAACGGGACACCGGCCGCGCAGCGGGTTCATTGGGTGCGCCGGTGGCTCCGCGCGGAGTGGTCGGTGGCTGTCGTGGTGCAGCCCGACGCGCGCCTCGCCGCCCGCGCGGTGCGCCTCGCGGCTCCGGCCGTGCCCGAGCGCGAGGAGCTGGGCGTCCGCGCCGACGGTCCCGAGATGGCGCCGCTGGGCCGCATCGCGCTCCTCCACCGGGCGACCGTCCCCCACCCGACGCCGCTCGTCCTCGCGAACGGCGTGCGCGTGCTCGCCGTGCGGCGCGCGGCCGCGCCGTGGCTCGAGGCGCGCCTCGTCTTCGCGCGTCCGCCGGATCCGGCGAGCCCGGCGCCGGCCCAGATCGCGGCCGCGGACGAGGGCGTCTCGCGGTTCGCTCTCGAGGACCGTCTCGAGTACCGGGAGCGTCTCCCCGCGGGCGCCCTGGCGCAGGCGCTCGACGCGCTGGTCGGGCGCGTGAAGGCGGCGAGCGCCGGGGAGAGGCTCGGCGACGAGGCGGCGCGCCGGTGGCTCGGCGACACGCTCCGCCCCGACCGCGCCACGCTGGTCCTGGTGGGCGACGTGCCCGATCCCGCCCCGCGCGAGCTCCTCGACCTCCACTTCGGGCACTGGGGCGAGCCGTCGCGTGCGCGACCCGCGGAAGGCCCGGCCGCCCGCGCGTCGGCTGCCGCGCGGACGGTCTCCATCGTCGACACGCCGGGAGCAGAGGAGGCCCAGGTCCGGATCGCGTTGCCCGTCTCCGGGGCGGACGGCGGAG
>DASWDS010000073.1:0-4246 GCA_036395165.1 Anaeromyxobacteraceae bacterium
CCGCGCGCGGCGGCGGCTTCGTCCACCTCGTCGGCGCCGGGCCGGGCGACCCCGACCTGCTCACCCGGCGCGCCCTCGAGCTCCTGCGCACGGCCGACGTGATCGCGTACGACGAGCTCGTCCCGCGCGCGGTGCTCTCGCTCGCCGGGGGCCAGACCGAGCTCGTCGCCGTGGGCCGGCGCCACCACGGCTCGTCGCGGCACCCGCTCCGCCTGCACCCGGAGGTGTTGGCCCGCGCTCGCGCCGGACAGGTGGTGGTCCGGCTCAAGGCCGGCGAGCCCTTCGTCTTCGGCCGCGGCGGCGAGGAGGCCGAGGAGCTGGCCGAGGCCGGGATCCCGTTCGACGTCGTACCCGGAGTCTCGGCCGCGCTCGGCGCGGCGGCGAGCGCGCTCATCCCGCTCACGCACCGCGAGCACGCCTCCGACGTCACCTTCGCGAGCGGGCACGATCTGCTGGGCCGCAAGGGCACCCAGAGCGACTGGTCGAAGCTCGCCGGGAGCGGGACGCTCGTGCTCTACATGGCCTCGCGGTCGCTCGGCGCGAACCTGGCACGCCTCGTCGCGCTCGGCCGGTCTCCCGCGACCCCCGCGGCCTGGATCGCCTCCGCGACCCGACCCGACCAGCAGGTGGTGGTGGGGACGATCGCCGACCTCGCCGAGCGCGTGGCGGCGCTCCAGGGCGGCGATGCGCCCGCCCTCGTGGTGGTGGGCGAGGTGGTCGGGCTGCGCGCGCGACTCGCCGCCGGCCCTCGTACCGGCGACGCCTCGCGCCGCCCTCGTCACGACGCTGCCACGCGCGTAGCCCTGGCAGGACGCGACGCATGAGCACCGCCGGCCAGGGGCTCCTCATCGTCTACACCGGCGACGGCAAGGGGAAGACGACCGCCGCGCTCGGGCTCGTCTTCCGCGCCCTCGGCCGCGGCCTGCCCGTGGCGGTGATCCAGTTCGTGAAGGGGCGCTGGAAGACGGGGGAGCGGCTCTTCGCGGCCGGTCTCCAGGGGCTCACCTTCCTCACGCTGGGCGAGGGGTTCACGTGGGAAGGGGACGATCCAGAGGTCCACGCCCGGGCGGCGCGGAGCGGGTGGGAGCAGGCCCGCGCCCTCCTCGCCGGGGGCGCGCACCAAGTCGTCGTGCTCGACGAGCTCACGCACGTGATCGCGCACGGGTTCGTGTCACTCGAGGAGGTCCTCGCCGCGCTCGCGGCGCGGCCGGCCGGGGTCAGCGTCGTCGTGACCGGGCGCGACGCGCCTGCGCCGCTCGTCGACCGCGCGGACCTCGTGACCGAGATGCGCTGCGTGAAGCACCCCTTCGCGCTGGGGATCCGCGCCCGGCCCGGGATCGACTTCTGATGACCGAGACGCTCCCGATCCCACGGCTCGTCGTGGCCGCCGCGAGCAGCGGCTCCGGAAAGACCACGGTCGCGGTGGCGCTCGCGGCGGCGCTCCGGGCGCGCGGGCTCCGGATCGCCCCGTTCAAGTGCGGCCCCGACTACCTCGACCCGACCTACCACGCCCGCGCCGCGGCGGCGACGAGCCACAACCTCGATGGCTGGATGATGGGGCGCGAGGCCTCCCTCGCCACCTTCGCGCGCGCCGCGCGCGGCGCGGACCTCGCGCTCGTCGAGGGCGTGATGGGCCTGTTCGACGGCGCCTCGCCCACCAGCGAGGAGGGGTCCACCGCCGAGATGGCAAAGTGGCTCGCCGCGCCGGTGATCGCGGTGGTGGACGCCTCCGGCATGGCGCGCACCCTGGCCGCGGTGGCGCGGGGGCTCGCCGCGTTCGACCCCGCGGTGCACCTGGCGGGCGTCGTGGCGAACCGCATCGGCGGCCGGGGCCACCTCGATCTCCTGCGCGCCGCGCTCCCTGCGCCGGCGGTGCTGGGCGGCTTTCCCGAGCAGCCGGAGCTCGCCTTCCCCGAGCGCCACCTCGGTCTCCGCTCCGCCGACCGGGACGTGCTGCCGGACGCCCTCCTCGGCCGCTGGGCCGAAGCGGCGGAGGCCTGGCTCGATCTCGACGAGCTCCTCGCGATCGCGCGAAGCGCGCCCTCGATCGCCGTCCCGACCACCGGCGCCGCCGCGCGACGCGAGGAGCGATGCCGGATCGGGGTCGCCTTCGACGAGGCCTTCCATTTCTATTACGAGGACAACCTGGCGCGGCTCGAGTCGCTCGGCGCGCGCCTCGTGCGGTTCTCGCCTCTCCACGACGCAGTCCTGCCCGACCTCGACGGCCTGTACCTGGGCGGCGGTTACCCCGAGCTGCACGCCGCGGCGCTGGCCGCGAACGCGTCCATGCGCGTCGCCGTCCGCGCCTTCGCGTCTGCGGGGCGGCCCGTCTACGCGGAGTGCGGCGGGCTCATGTATCTCGCCTCGGCCATCCGCACGCTCGAGGGGCGCTCGTTCCCGATGGTGGGGCTCGTGCCGGGGGTGGCCGCGATGCGCGATCGGCTCGCCGCGCTCGGCACGTGGAGGTCGAGACGCGCGCGTCGAGCCTGCTGGGCCCGGCGGGCGCGCGCTTCCGCGGGCACCAGTTCCGCTACTCGGAGCTGGAGGAAGTCCCGCCCGACGTCACCCGCGTGTACGCGGTGAGCCGGCGCCGCGGAGGCGCGATCGAGACCGAGGGCTACGCGCGCGGAAGCGTCCTCGCTACTTACGTCCATGCCCACTGGGCGTCGTGCCCCGACGCCGCGGAGGCCTTCGTGTCGGCCTGCGCCCGGAGGTCGCCGTGAACGGCGCCGCGCGCGCCACCGCGCCGGCGCCGTCGCTCGCCGGGCGCTCTCTCGTCGTTCGGCTCGGCGGCCTGCACGCCGTCCTGAGCTGGGCCATCGTCGGCGGCGGCCGGCGCAGCGCGAGCGAGGTGGTCTTCTGCGAGGTGCGCGACGACGAGCTGCGCCCGCCCGTCGACCCCGCGCGGCTCCTCCGCGAGCGGCTCGCCGCGCTGGCGGCGCCGAGCGCGGTCGGGCTCCTCACGAGCCGCGCGGTCGACACCCACGTCGTCGCCGAGCGCGAGCTCGGCGGCGCCTGGGCGCGCTGCGTGGCCACGGTCGGGCTCGGCAACGCGCTGCGCGCTGGTGACCCGCCGGGCCCTGCAGCCCGCATCGGCACCATCAACATCGTGTGCCAAGTCTCGGGGGCGCTCGCCGAGCTCGCGCTCGTCGAGGCCGTCTCCATCGCGGCCGAGGCGCGCACGGCGGCCATCCTCGAGGCCGGCGTCGCGAGCCGCCGCAGCGGCGAGCGCGCCACCGGCACCGGGACCGACTGCATCGTCATCGCCGCGCCCGAACGGGACGGCGGGTCGCGATACGCCGGCAAGCACACCACGCTCGGCCACGTCATCGGCGCGTCCGTGTACGACGCCGTCCGCCGCGGCGCCGCCGCCTGGCTCGCGGAGCACCCCGCGATGCGCCCCGGCCCGCCTCCCTTCACCGTCGCATCCACCACGGGAGAGAACGCATGACGCTGCTCGACGAGACCCTGGCCCGAATCCCCGAACCCGACCGCCGCTCCGCCGCCGAGGTGCAGCAGCGGCTCGACCACAAGACGAAGCCGCCGGCCAGCCTCGGCCGGCTCGAGGAGCTCGCGCGCGAGCTCGCTGCCATCCAAGGCACCCCCGAGCTCGCCCCGCCGCGCAAGGCGATCGTCGTCATGGCCGGCGACCATGGGGTCGCCGAGGAGGGTGTGAGCGCGTTTCCCCAGGAGGTGACGGCGCAGATGGTGCTCAACTTCGCCCGGGGCGGCGCGGCCATCAACGTCCTCGCTCGCCAGGCAGACGCGCGCGTCGTCGTGGTGGACGTGGGGGTGAAGGCCCCGCTCCCGCCGCTCCCCGAGATCCGCTCGGCCCGGGTCGGGGCCGGGACGCGCAACTTCACCCGCGGCCCCGCGATGACCCGCGACGAGACGGTGCGCGCGCTCGAGGCCGGGATCCTGATCGCCGGCGAGCTCGCCGACGCGGGGATCGACCTCATCGGCATCGGCGAGATGGGGATCGCCAACACCACCTCTGCGAGCGCGCTGACCGCCGCGTTCACCGGGGCGTCGCCGGCCGAGGTCACGGGCCGCGGCACCGGCGTCGATGACGCCACCCACCGGCACAAGGTCGACGTGGTCCGGCAGGCGCTGCAGGCAAACCGGCCGGACGTGCGCGATCCGCTCGGGATCCTGGCCGGGCTGGGCGGGTTCGAGATCGCAGGCCTGGCGGGGGTGGTGCTCGGCGCGGCGGCGCGCCGCATCCCGGTCCTGGCGGATGGCTTCA
>DASWDS010000074.1:0-6389 GCA_036395165.1 Anaeromyxobacteraceae bacterium
GCCCTACCTCACGATGGCGCGCGGCTACGAGGCCGACATCGTCCGGACCCTCGCCCTCGCCGCCGAGAAGGGCTTCCTCTTTCGCGGAAAGAAGCCGGTCTACTGGTGCACGACCGACCGCACCGCGCTCGCCGAGGCCGAGGTCGAGTACGCGGAGCACACCTCGCCCTCGATCCACGTCGGCTTCGACCTCCTCACGCCGCTCCCGGGCGGGAAGCTCGCCGGCCGGAAGGCGCGGCTCGTCATCTGGACCACCACGCCCTGGACGCTCCCCGCGAACCTGGCGGTGGCGGCGCACCCGGACCTCACCTACGTCGCCTACGACCTCCACGGCACGGCCGTCGTGGTCGCGAAGGACCTCCTCGCCGCGTTCCTCGCGGCGGTGGCGCCGGGTGAGCTCGCGGACGGCGACGCGCCCGTGCCGCACTCGCCGCAGGCGCACGAGGCGTCGACGGGCGGCGGCGGCGTCGGCGTGGCGACGTTCGCGAACCTCACCGATCCGCGGAAGGTGCTCGCCTACTTCGAGGGGAAGGAGCTCGAGGGGCTCCGCTACCGCCACCCGTTCATGGAGCGCGAGGGCGCCGTCATCCTCGGCGAGCACGTGACGCTCGAGGCCGGCACGGGGCTCGTCCACACCGCCCCCGGCCACGGCCAGGAGGACTTCGAGATCGGGCAGCGCTACGGCCTCCCCGTGCTGAACCCGGTGGACGGCGCCGGGGTCTTCACCGCCGAGGCGGGCAAGTACGCCGGGAAGAAGATCGTCGAGGCGAACAAGGAGATCGTGGCCGACCTGCACGCCTCCGGGCACCTCCTCTCCGATCCCAAGGCACAGCTCCGGCACAGCTACCCGCACTGCTGGCGCTGCCACAACCCCGTCATCTTCCGGGCGACGGACCAGTGGTTCCTCGCCCTCGAGCACGAGCGCCTGCGGGAGCGCACCCTCGCCGAGATCAAGCGCGTGCAGTGGATCCCGCGCTGGGGTGAGGAGCGCATCTCGAACATGATCGAGCACCGCCCGGACTGGTGCCTCTCGCGCCAGCGCACCTGGGGCGTGCCCATCCCCGTCTTCTACTGCGAGGGGTGCGACGAGCCGCTCGTGTCGCCCACTGTGATGCGACGCGTCGCCGACGCCTTCGCCGAGGAGGGCATCGAGGCCTGGCACACGCGTGAGGCGGCCGCCCTCGTCGGCGACGCGCGCTGCGGGAAGTGCGGCGGCGCCCGGTTCCGGCGCGAGCAGGACATCGTCGACGTGTGGTGGGACTCGGGCGTCTCCTGGGCCGCGGTGGCGCAGGCGGGCGGCATGGGCGTGCCGGTGGACCTCTACCTCGAGGGCTCCGACCAGCACCGCGGCTGGTTCCACAGCTCGCTCCTCACCGCGATGGCGATCCGCGACGGCGCGCCCTACCGGGCGGTGCTGACGCACGGGTTCGTCCTCGACGGGCAGGGGCGCGCCATGTCGAAGAGCATCGGGAACGTGGTCGCGCCCGAGGAGATCATGAAGAAGTACGGCGCGGACATCCTGCGCCTGTGGGTCGCCTCGGCCGACTACCGCGACGACGTCCGAGTGGGCGACGAGATCCTCTCCGGGCTCGCGGAGGCCTACCGCAAGATCCGCAACACCATCCGATGGGCGCTCGGGAACCTCCACGGCTTCGACCCCGCGACGCAGAGCGTGCCGGTCGAGGAGATGGAGCCGATCGACCGCTGGGCGGTGGCGCGCCTCGCCGACTGGGGGGCGAAGGTGAAGAAGGCCTACGCCGACTACGAGTTCCACCTCGCCTACCACGCGACGGTGCAGCTCTGCTCGGTCGAGCTCTCGGCGCAGTACTTCGACATCATCAAGGACCGGCTCTACACCGCGAGGAAGGACGGGAAGCCGCGCCGCAGCGCCCAGACGGCGCTGCACCTCGTCGCGGGCGACCTCGTGCGGATGCTCGCGCCGGTGCTGTCTTTCACGGCCGAGGAGGCGTGGGGCTTCCTCCCCGAGCCGCCCGACGCGGACAGCGTCTTCTACGCCGGATTCCCGGAGCGGGCGCGCCCCGCCGACGCCGAGGCGCTCGAGGCGCGGTACGGGCGGCTCTTCCAGGTGCGCGAGGTGGTGCAGAAGGCGCTCGAGGAGGCGCGCAAGGCGAAGCTCATCGGCTCGGGGCTCGACGCGATGGTGACGGTGCGCGCGGAGGGCGAGGAGCTCGCCTTCCTCGAGGGGGCGGCGCCGGAGCTGCCCGCGGTCTTCATCGTCTCGAAGGTGCTGCTCGAGCGCGGGCCGCTGTCGGCGACCGTGGCGAGGGCGCCCGGGACGAAGTGCGCCCGCTGCTGGGGCTTCTTCGAGGACGTGGGGAAGGACCCGCGCCACCCCGAGGCGTGCGCGAAGTGCGCGGCGGCGCTCGCATGAGCGGGCGGCCGGTCAACAAGTGGAAGGTGCTCGCGGCGATCTTCGCGCTCGGGCTCGTCGGCGACCAGGTCTCGAAGTTCCTGGCCGTGGACCGGCTCACCACCGCCTTCCAGCGCGTGGGCGCCCACACGCTCTCCGAGAAGCTGTCGGCCTTCTGGCGGCTGCGCTACCTCGAGCCGCTCGCGACCGAGCCGTTCTACGTGTTCAGGCCGCTCTGGCGGATGCACTACGTGGAGAACCCGAACGCCGCGTTCGGCTTCATGTCCTTCGTCCCGCCGGAGGCACGCTACCGCCTGTTCCTCGTCATCTCGGCGCTCGCGGTGGGCTTCGTCGGCTACTACTACCGCCGGCTCGGCGCACGGCAGCGCTTCCTGCAGGTGTCGCTCGCGTTCGTCCTGGCGGGCACGCTCGGGAACCTCATCGACCGCCTGGCCCGCCGCTACGTCATCGACTTCGTCGACTGGTACTGGTGGAATCGGCCCGACCTCTACTGGCCGACCTTCAACGTCGCCGACTCCCTGCTCGTGGTGGGGATCGCGATGCTGCTCGTCCACCCAGCCCCCAAGCCGGCGGGGGAGCAGGGGCCCGGCCGCCAGCCCGGGAACAAGCGGGCGGCCTCGGGCGTCTAGGAACCGTGCTTCCCGTCCTCTTCACGCTCACGCTCTCGCCCGCCTGGGCGAAGCCGCTGCTCGCGCTCGTGCTCGTCGCGATCGCGCTCGCGCGCGCCTGGGCCTTCCGCCGCCGGCTCGCCCACGACCGGAAGCGCATCGGCTGGGGCGCCGCGCTGTGGGACGACAAGGTCACCCTCGCGGTGCTCGCGCTCGCCGACGCCGCGCTGTGGCGCGCGGGGCTCCTCGACGAGGAGCTCTCGCTGCCGCTCCACACCTACGGCCTCATGATCGCCATCGGGTTCGTGACCGCGATCGCGCTCGCGCAGCGCGAGGCGCGCCGCCAGGGCCAGGACGGAGATCGCATCGGCGACCTCGCGTTCTGGGTGCTCGTCTCGGCGCTCGTGGGCAGCCGCCTCTACTTCATCGCGGTGAACTTTCGCGACTACTTCGGCGACCACGCCTGGATCACCTTCCACGGCGCGCACCTCCCGCGCGTCCTCGCGGTGTGGGAAGGGGGCCTCGTCTTCTACGGCGGGTTCATCGCCGCCGCGCTCACCGCGTTCGTCTACATGCGGCGGCACGGGATGCGGTTCCTGCCCCACGCCGACACGCTCATCCCGTCCCTCGCGCTCGGGCACTTCTTCGGCCGCATCGGCTGCTTCGCGGCGGGCTGCTGCTGGGGGGCGGTGTCGCACGCTCACCTGCCCTGGCTCGCGAAGTTCCCGCCCGCGTCGCTCGCCTACCAGACCTTCGCGAGCCGCGCCGACGCGGCCGAGCTGCTCGCGCCCGACCGCCTGACGACGATGCCCATCCACCCGACGCAGCTCTACGAGTCGTCCGGGGAGCTCGCGCTCTTCGCGCTGCTCGTGCTCGTGGTGCGGCCCGCGAAGCGCTTCCACGGCCAGGTGCTCGCGACCTGGCTCATGGCCTATGCCGTCCTGCGCACCGTCGTCGAGCTCTTCCGCGGCGACGTGGAGCGCGGTGTCGTGGGCGGGCTCGGCGTCGGGCAGTGGACGTCGATGGTGATCTTCGCGTCGGGCGCGCTCGTGTGGGCTGTGGGGCGCCGGCAGCGCGCGCTCGCCCAGGGACAGCGCACGGCGCTCGCCGCCTGATACCGAGGCCGTCCCTGGCGAGCAGGGCCTTCTTCGCAGCGTCCGTTCCCGCTAGAGTGAGCGGCCGTGTCGTCCCTGCCGCCGAAGCCCGGGATGAAGGGCCCGCCGGGCGCCCTCCAGGACCCGCGGGCGCAGGAGGAGGCGGAGCGGCAGGATCGCCACCGCAACGAGGACCTCGGCGACGCGTGCGCCAAGATCGAGGAGGAGCTCGAGGCGCTGAAGGCGCGCTTCGAGATGTACTTCCTCGGGATCGAGCGGCGCGAGCCCGCGCGCGAGCGCCAGGAGATGAAGCGCCGCGTCGCGCACCTCAAGAACCAGTTCACGCGCAACACGGGCCTGCGCTTCCGCATCCAGACGCTGCACGCGCGGTTCCTCTCGTACGAGCGCATGTGGCTCCGCAGCGCGCGCGAGAAGGAGGAGGGCACCTACCGCCGCGACATCCTCAAGGCGCGGCGGCACGCGCAGCTCGAGGAGCGGAAGCAGGCGGAGAAGGCGCAGGAGGCCGCCGCCGCGCGCGGCGCGACGACCGCCCCGGAGGCGAAGCCCTCGCCTCCGCCGCCCGCGCCCGTGGGCGGTATGTCCGAGGCCCAGCTCCGCTCGATCTACGACGCCTACGTCTCGGCGAAGAAGCGCTGCAACGAGGACGTCTCGCGCCTCTCGTACGAGGCGCTCGCGAAGACGATCGCGAAGCAGGTGCCGGAGCTCCTCTCGAAGTACGGCGCGAAGTCCGTCGAGTTCAAGGTCGTGATCAAGGACGGCCGCGCCGTCCTGAAGGCCGTGCCGCGCGTGTAGTCGCGTGTGGGCGCGCGTAGGCAGATGTGTTTCCGCGCAGTGAATGTCCCGCGCGCCGGGGACGCGCGCGAGGGTGCGCCTACCTCTCGCGGGATGCGCCACGCCCGGATGTCCTGTGCCAACTTGCCACGGGTCAAATGTCACCTCTCTTGGTGGGGCGCTGACGGGCCGTGTACGTGTGCCTAGGCTCTTCCCTGCAGCTGCCGGATCATGCCAGGGGGTCCGTGGGTGAAGAGGCTGGGTCTCATCGTCGTCGCGCTCGTGCTCCTCGGCGGCTGCGGCGGTCGCAGCGTCCTCGAGGCGAAGCGGCAGCGCTGGGCGGTGGAGCGGCGCGGCCTCGAGGACACGCTCGACAAGCTGGAGGAGCGGCTGCTCACCGACCAGGCGAGGGTGCGCTTCTGGCGCGAGATGCGCGAGCGGCACGAGAGCGTGACCGCGGTCGCGTGCGCGAATCTCGAGCGCCACGCGGACGGCATCGCGCTCCTCGACGGCAAGCAGCGGCAGAAGCTCGCCGCGCACGCGAGGAAGAACCGCGTCGCGGCCCGCTTTGTCCCCGTCGCGGACACGGCGCGCTGATCCGGAGCGCGCCCGGCCGCTCCATGGCCGCAGGGCCGTGCGCGGCGGAGCGAGCCTCCGGCGTTTGGGGATTGCCTTCTCGCCGCGCGGATCGTAAAAACACGCCCCGCGGCGTGCCTCGGCGCGCTCACGGCAGGACGCCTGGGTAGCTCAGTCGGTAGAGCAGGGGACTGAAAATCCCCGTGTCGCTGGTTCGATTCCGGCCCCAGGCACACTCATCCTAGCTCGCGCATCGGGCCCACCAGGCTGCAAGGCTTGGTGGGCCTTCTGATTTTTCGCGAAGAGCGCGAGCTGCAGGATCTCGTCGGCAACGATGACATCCGGTCCATCCGGTCCGCTGGATCTGCCGTTTTTCGCGGTGTCTGTGCACAGTCGATGCAGTCCGCGGCTGGGGATTTCGCGCGATCTGATGCACCGGCGATGCAGTCCCCCCCGATCGCCTGGGCGAGACGCGTCCGCAGGAGGTCCGGCGGCAGCCGGCCGTACACTTTCAGTCTTCACTCCTGTTTCACCCCATCCCCACTGGGCCTACCCCTTCTCCCCATTCTCAATTTCACTTTTGGTCTCGTCTCCCCGACCCCTAACTCCAGTCGTTGGGAGTTAGGGGTCGGGGAGATGAGACCGGGATCGACTTGCGCATCAACTCTCCGTTAATGCGGGGCTAGGCCCAGTGTGGCCGCGGAGTTGCGAAGTTCGTGCTGTCTGCGGTGTTGTCTCGCGTCCTGTCTGAGAACCTGTCGAGTCGTGAAGCGAACACGCTAGACAGGGCGACTAGTGCTCCGGCCCAGCCGAGTCGATCAGGGAACTTGCGCTGGGGCGACTGATTTGATCTGGGATGAAACGGCCTGTCAACTGCCAGTACCCTGAAGTCCGTTCATGGATGGGTGAGGGGGTCCAAGCAGTGGG
>DASWDS010000075.1:0-4553 GCA_036395165.1 Anaeromyxobacteraceae bacterium
ACCAGGGCGGGCCGCAGCGTGTACGGCGCCGTCGTCGGCACGGCCTTGTAGAAGGGCGCCGGCGCGTGGGCGGCGCGGGGCCGCGGCGGCGCGTGCTGCCGGATCGCGATCTTCGGGCCCTGCGCCGGGGTCGCCGTCTGCGTGCGGACTCGAAGCGCCGCGCCCTCCGCCTCGGCCGAGGTGTCGTGAGAGGCGCGGTGAGCCGAACCCGCTTCGCCGCCGATCGCAATCGCCATCGTGATCCGTCCTTTGTCGGGGTTGAGGACCGCTGCGCGAGGGCCACAGCGCGCGGCGTGCCAGCTCGTTTCGCCGCGAACTCCGGGGGGTTGCGGCCGCGTCCCGGTACGCGACGCGGTCGCCCCCGTCCGCGCGACGGACGCTCGACGCGCGGTTTGACTCGCCTCCGGAGCGCCGCCTAGATTCGATCGATGCGGTACCTCG
The DNA here is from genome assembly GCA_036395165.1 of Anaeromyxobacteraceae bacterium. Lineage (GTDB taxonomy): Bacteria > Myxococcota > Myxococcia > Myxococcales > Anaeromyxobacteraceae > Anaeromyxobacter_A. The sequence goes on from DASWDS010000075.1 coordinate 442, forward strand.
GCCTCGACCTCGGCCGCGCCACCATCGGGCTCGCGCTCGCCGACGACGTCCTCCGGACGGCGCGCGCGCTCGAGACGGTGCACCGCGTGAGCGAGGGGGCCGACCTGGAGGCGCTGCGCCGCGTCGTGCGGGATTACGAGGTCACGCGCGCCATCCTCGGCCTTCCACTCAACATGGACGGGACCGAGGGCGCCTCGGCACGGCTCGCGCGCGCCTTCGCCCCGAAGATCTCGGCTGCGCTCGGGATCCCGGTCGAGCTCTTCGACGAGCGGCTCTCGACCTTCGAGGCGGAGATGCGGCTTCGCGAACGTGGCCTCTCGGCGCGCGACCAGCGCTCGGTGATCGACGCCGAGGCGGCGGCCGTCATCTTGCAAGGCTGGCTCGACGCGAGGTTGGCATGAAGGCGCTCCGCATCCTGCTCGTCGTGCTCTTCGTCGGCGCGGTCGCGGCGGCCGCGGGCGCGGCGAAGGTCTACCGCGACCTCGTCGCGTTCAAGGACACGCCGTTCGGGACGGAGCAGGAGAAGCTCATCGACATCCCGTCGGGATCCTCGCCGCACCAGGTCGTGCGTCTCCTCGCGCGGGGAGGCGCGCTCGCGGACGACCGGCTCGCGTGGCGGTATCTCCGCTGGTGGAAGCGCGACAAGCGGCCGATGCGCGCGGGAGAATACGCGTTCGCCGGCGCGCTCCGGCCCGACGACATCCTGGAGCGGGTCTATCGGGGCGAGGTGAAGACGTACCAGGTCACCATCCCCGAGGGTCTCCGGATGGAGGAGATCGCCGCGCTCGTCGAGGAGGCGGGGCTCGGCCGATCGAGCGAGCTCCTGCCGCTCATGCACGACGCGTCGCTCGCGCGCGAGCTGGGCGTGCAGTTCGCGAACCTCGAGGGCTACCTCTACCCCGACACGTACACCTTCACGCGAAACCCCAAGGCGCGCGCCGTCCTCTCCGCGATGGTGGCGCGGACCAAGGAAGAATTGCGCAAGGCCGAGGCTCAGCGCCTCCCCGGCATCGACCTCGACGAGCGGCAGACCGTCACCCTCGCGTCCATCATCGAGAAGGAGACGGGGCGGGCGGACGAGCGGGCGCGGATCTCCTGCGTGTTCCACAACCGGCTCAGGCGGAGGATGCGGCTCGCGACCGATCCCACCGTCATGTACGCGACCATGCTGCGCAATGGCGGCCGGTGGTCGAAGAACATCACGAAGGCGGACCTGCTCACGCCGCACCCATACAACACGTACCTCGTGGCGGGCCTCCCTCCCGGTCCCATCGCGAACCCCGGCGCGGCGGCGCTCGCAGCGGCCCTGCGCCCGTCCGACTGCACCGATCTCTTCTTCGTGTCGCGCAACGACGGGACACACGTCTTCTGCCCGGACCTGCGCTGCCACGACGCCGCGGTCCAGAAGTGGCAAGTGCAGTTCTTTCGACGCCACAGGCGAGGCTGAACGCGGTCCTCGGCCCTGTCGAGGGACTTGCGATCCAGCGCGAGCGGACCAGCCACGGACTTCGGCCGCGCGACGCGCTGGCAGTCCCGGTTCACCACCGTTATGGAGACGGCTCGGTAGGGACGAGGGGCGCCCCGCCTGCACATCGAGCGGGCGGTCACTATGCTGGGGAACGGCGGGCGCCGGAGGAGCTTTACATGCGAGAAGCTCGGGAGATGGCGAACGGTAGCTGGGTGTCCCGCATCGCCGAGATGCAGGATCGGAACAGCTACTCCGAGCAGCACTGGGAGGGGTCTCTCGAGGACTACCTCGACATCGTGCGCAAGAACCCGAAGGTCACGCGGACCGCGTTCCAGCGCGTCTACGACATGATCCTCTCGCACGGCAAGACCGAGTACCTCGACAACAAGAAGAAGCTCATCCGGTACAACTTCTTCACGGACCCCGACTTCGGCGGCAAGGACGCCATCTACGGGCTCGACATCGCGCTCATGAAGCTCGTGAACGTCTTCAAGAGCGCGGCGCAGCGGTACGGCACCGAGAAGCGGGTCATCCTCCTCCACGGGCCGGTCGGCTCCTCCAAGTCCACCATCGCGCGCCTGCTGAAGAAGGGCCTCGAGGCCTACTCGAAGACCGCCGAAGGCGCGCTCTACACGTTCGGCTGGGACATCGAGCGTACGAACCTGGAGGGGCAGCGGCGGCGCGAGTTCATGCCATGCCCCATGCACGAGGAGCCGCTCCACCTCGTCCCGCACGAGTGGCGCGAAGGGGTGTACGCCGAGCTGTCGCCGGCGGAGAGCGGCTACATCGTCCCCGACACGGGCGACCTCTGCCCGGCCTGCCGCTTCGTCTACAAGGAGCTCATGACGGAGTACAAGGGCGACTGGCAGAAGGTGATGAGCCACGTCCGCGTGCGCCGCCTCGTCCTCTCCGAGAAGGACCGCGTCGGCGTCGGCACGTTCCAGCCCAAGGACGAGAAGAACCAGGACTCGACGGAGCTCACCGGCGACATCAACTACCGGAAGATCGCAGAGTACGGGTCCGACTCCGACCCGCGCGCGTTCAACTTCGACGGCGAGTTCAACATCGCGAACCGCGGGATCATCGAGTTCGTCGAGATCCTGAAGCTCGACGTCGCCTTCCTCTACGACCTCCTCGGCGCCACGCAGGAGCACAAGATCAAGCCGAAGAAGTTTCCGCAGACCGACATCGACGAGGTCATCGTCGGGCACACCAACGAGCCCGAGTACAAGAAGCTCCAGTCGAACGAGTTCATGGAGGCGCTGCGCGACCGCACCGTGAAGATCGACATCCCGTACATCTCGCGGCTGGCCGAGGAGGTGAAGATCTACGAGCGCGACTACAACGCGCACAAGATCCGGGGCAAGCACATCGCCCCGCACACCCTCGAGATGGCGGCGATGTGGGCGGTGCTGACGCGGCTCGAGGAGCCGAAGAAGCACAACCTGACGCTCGTCCAGAAGCTGAAGCTCTACAACGGGAAGAGCCTCCCCTCGTTCACCGAGGACAACATCAAGGAGCTGCGCAAGGAGGCGCACCGCGAGGGCATGGAGGGGATCAGCCCGCGCTACGTGCAGGACAAGATCTCGAACGCGCTCGTCTCGGACAAGGGCGACGGCTGCGTGAACCCGTTCATGGTCCTGAACGAGCTGGAGGCCGGCCTCCGGCAGCACTCGCTCATCAGCTCGGACGAGCAGCGCAAGAAGTTCCGCGACCTCCTCACCGACGTGAAGCGCGAGTACGAGGACATCGTGAAGAACGAGGTCCAGCGCGCGATCAGCGCCGACGAGGACGCCATCACCAAGCTGTGCGCCAACTACATCGACAACATCAAGGCGTACACGCAGAAGGAGAAGGTCCGGAACAAGTACACCGGCCAGTACGAGGAGCCCGACGAGCGGCTGATGCGGTCGATCGAGGAGAAGATCGACATCGCGGAGAGCCGCAAGGACGACTTCCGGCGCGAGATCATGAACTACATCGGCGCGCTGGCGATCGAGGGCAAGACGTTCAATTACCGGACGAACGAGCGGCTGCACAAGGCGCTCGAGCTGAAGCTCTTCGAGGACCAGAAGGACTCGATCAAGCTGAAGAACCTGGTGGCGAGCGTCGTCGACCGCGAGACGCAGGAGAAGATCGACGTGGTGAAGGAGCGGCTCGTCAAGAACTACGGCTATTGCGAGATCTGCTCGACCGACGTCCTCAACTACGTGGCCTCCATCTTCGCGCGCGGGGATGCCAAGGAGTGACGGGGCGGCAGGGCGTCCTCATGATGGCGGTGGGGGGCGAGGAGTGAGTCCGGCATGTCGCTGAAGATCAAGCAGGACCACGCCCGCTTCCGCGACATCGTCCGCGGCCGGATCAAGAACAACCTCAAGAAGTACATCCAGAAGGGAGAGATGATCGGCAAGAAGGGGAAGGACTTCATCACCATCCCCGTGCCGACCATCGACATCCCGCACTTCCGCTTCGGCGAGAAGCAGCAGGGTGGCGTGGGGCAGGGCGCGGGCGATCCAGGCGATCCCCTCTCTCCCTCGCAGCAGGGCGACGGCTCGGGTCCGGCTGGCCAGGGCGAGGGGCAGCACATCCTCGAGGTGGACGTCTCGCTCGACGAGCTGGCCGAGATCCTCGGCGAGGAGCTGTC
>DASWDS010000076.1:0-2079 GCA_036395165.1 Anaeromyxobacteraceae bacterium
ATCCCGGGCGAGCACGACTTCGGCGGATTCGCGCGCCCCGGCGAGCAGACCGCGCGCCGCCGCGAGGACGCGCGCGCCACCGTCCGGACCGTCCTGCGGGCTGAGGTGGTGCCCGCGGTGGGCGCCCCGCTCGCGGCGTTCGTCCTGGAGGGGCACGGCTTCTTGCGCGCGATGATCCGCAATGTCGTGGGCGCGGTGGTCGCGGCGGCGGTGGGCGTCACCTCGCCCGAGCGCGTCTCCGCGATCCTGGGCGCGCCCGGCGAGCGGTACCGCGGCGTGAGAGCGCCGGGGTGGGGACTCACGCTGGCGCGGGTCGCTTATGCGGAGCCGCTCTTCACCGGCTGAGGTGGTAGGGCGCGCTCTCCGCGGCGTCGCGGTCCGCCCCCGCGGCGAGCTCGCGCACCGCGCGCGCGTACAGCTCCTCGAAGACGTGGAACACCGGCGCCCTCGCGCGCGGAGTGAGCACCGGCACCTCGTCGAGGCGCAGCCGCGCGATCGGGTGCCGGTCGACCTTCGCCGGACGGGGCCTCACGGCCGCTCCGCGTGGAGGTGGTTGTACTTCGTGAGCAGGTCGGCGACGGCCTCGCGCAGGTAGTCGGACTGCCGGATGCGCGTCGCCCGGGCGAGCTGTCGAAGCTGCTCGGCCAGCGTCGGAGGGAGCCGGATCAACATGGGCTCCAGGCGGGACGTCGCGGTGGTGTTGACCATCGGGGTGTGAAGGTCCATGTGCGCTGCATCCTCCATGTGTGCACCTTTACCCACACGCTACCACCCGATAGCCTCCTGTCAAAAAAGGTGTCTTGACTTTCACGACATGGGCTGGCGACACGCGCAGAGCGCCCAAGGGCGCCGTCGCGGGAGCTCGCGGGGCAGCCCCGACTCGGACTCCGGGTTCGGCCCTTCACCGCGGGCGGGGAGCGGCGAGCGCGACCCTGAATCGCCTCTGACTCGTGTTTCGCCCTTTTCACAGCGGCGCCGGTGGGGGGAATTCACTCTGTCTCGCCTCTGAAGCGGTGGGCGAGCAAGACAAGCGGCGAAAGGCGGGTCAGATCACCGGGAGCGACAACCCGGCGAGCTCGTTCATCCGGCCCGACCGGAACGGCTCGAGGTCGAGCACCGCCACCTTGAACCCGGCGCCGCACACCGCGCGCGAGAGATCCGCGCGATGCGCGAACGCGTGCTCCATCTCGTCGGCGGCGACCTCGATCCGGCCGATGTCGCCGTGGTAGCGGACGCGGAAGGTGCGCAGACCGAGCGCGCGGAGCGCCGCCTCGGCGCGCTCCACCTGCCCGAGCCGCTCCACCGTCACGGCCGTGCCGTACGGCAGCCGCGACGCGAGGCAGGCCATCTGCGGCTTGTCCCATGTCGGCAGCGCGTAGGCGGCGCTCCACGCACGCACCTCCGCCTTCGTGAAGCCGGCCTCGGCGAGCGGCGACTTCACCGCGCGCTCGGCCGCCGCCCGGTGTCCCGGGCGGTGATCGCGACGGTCGTCGGCGTTGAAGCCGTCGAGGATGGCCGCGACCCCCTCCTGGCCGGCGACCTCGCCGCAGAGCCGGTACAGCTCGCTCTTGCAGTAGTAGCAACGGTCGGTGGGGTTCGCGGTGTAGCGCGGGTCGTCCATCTCCCGGCTCTCCACCTCGACGTGCCGGACGCCCAGGCGCCGTGCCAGATCGCGGGCCTCCGACCGCTCCGCCTGCGGCACGCTCGGCGAGTGCGCGGTGAGCGCGAGCGCGCGTTCGCCGAGCACCTCGTGCGCGACCGCGAGCACGAAGGTCGAGTCGACGCCACCCGAGAAGGCGACGAGGGCGCCGTCGAGCTCGCCGAGGGCCGCCTTGAGCGCGCGGAGCTTCTCCTCGGACGCGCGGCGGAGATCGTGCAGGGCAGTCGACATGGCGCGGGGAATCTAATTCAACGGCGCCGCCGGGACCAGCGGCCCGCCCCGCGCCGCGTCAGCGGCGGCGAGCGCGCGCCTTCCGGGCGGCCTTGGCCGTGCGCGCGGCGATCTTCTTCGGCGCCTTGCGCGCCGCCGCGCGGGCGGCGAGCTTCTTGCGCCCAGCCGGGCGGGAGCGCTTCGGGCGC
>DASWDS010000077.1:0-2449 GCA_036395165.1 Anaeromyxobacteraceae bacterium
TCACGACCGGCGAGATGATGCTAGCGCTCCCGGGCCGGCGCTTCATGGTCGGCCTCGACCCCTACTTCTTCTACCGCGGCGACCCGGCCCGGTACCGGCTCTGGTTCGACCTGGTCCGGCGCCCTCCGCCCAACCCGGCGCTCGTCATCCAGGAAGCTTTCGCGAGCCGCTACGTCCTGTGCGAGTCGCCTCTCGAGGAGTATCAGCCGCTCCTGCGGGCGCTGCTGCGAGATCCCGGCGCCACGCTGAAGGGCCGGTCGCGGCTGTGGATGCTCTTCGAGCTCGGCGCGCGGTGAGGGCGAGGCGCGGCGCGGCTACGCCATCCCGTGCTTCTTCAGGCGGTACCGCAGCGTGTCGCGGCTGATCCCGAGCAGGCGCGCCGCCTTCGATTGGTTCCCGCTCGCGCGCTCCATCGCCTCGGTGATGAGCTTCTTCTCCACGTCGTCGAGCACGAGCCCCTGCTCCGACACCTGCGGCACGAGCTTCTCCTGCTTCTTCTGCGGCATGGGCTTGCGCAGCTCGGGCGGCAGGTGCTCGGGCCGGATCTCGTCGGCGGCGGCGTGCAGGATGAACGCCCGCTCGATGACGTTGCGCAGCTCGCGGACGTTGCCCGGCCAGCCGTACCCCATGAGCGCGTCCATCGCCACCGGCGCGACCCCCTTCACGTTGCGCTTCATCTCCTGGTTGAAGCGGGCGATGAAGTGCGCGGCCAGGATGGAGACGTCCTCCGGGTGCTCGCGCAGCGCCGGCATCACGATCCGGACGACGTTGAGCCGGAAGAAGAGATCGGCCCGGAACCGCCCCTCGGCGACGCGCTCCTCGAGGTTCACGTTGGTCGCGGCCAGCACCCGGACGTCCGTGCGCAGCTCCTGGACGCCGCCGACGCGGCGGAACGTCTTGTTCTCGAGCAGGCGGAGCAGCTTGGCCTGGCCGCCGGGGGGGAGATCGCCGATCTCGTCGAGCATGACCGAGCCGCCCTCGGCGCTCTCGAAGAGGCCGCGCTTCTGGGTGTGAGCGTCGGTGAAGGCGCCGCGCTCGTGCCCGAAGAGCTCGCTCTCGAGGAGGTGCTCCGGGAGCGCCGCGCAGTTCACCTGCATGAACGGCTTCTCGGCGCGCGCGCTCTCGAAGTGGATGGCGCGAGCCACCACCTCCTTGCCCGCGCCGCTCTCGCCCTCGACGAGCACGGTCGTGGCGTCGCTCGCGGCGAGGCGCGAGACCATGCTGCGGATGCTCTCCATCGAGATCGAGCGCCCGACCAGCGCGCCGAGCGCGGCCGCGCCGTTCTTCCGCTCGGACGTGAGCGCCGCGATCTGCCGCCGCGTGCGCGCGGTCTGCAGCGCTCGCTGCACGGCCGCGTCGAGCGACTGGAAGGGGAAGGGCTTCACCAGGAAGTCGATCGCGCCGTGCTTCATCGCGTCGACGGCGATGTCCACCGTCGAGTGCGCCGACATCATCAGGACGGCGACGTCCGGGTGGATCGCGAGCGCGCGCTGCAGCGTGGTGAGCCCGTCGATCCCGGGGAGCCGCACGTCGAGCAGCATGAGATCGGGCGCGTTCGCCGAGACGAGGTCGAGCGCCTGCTCCCCCGACTCCGCGGCCAGCACCTCGTATCCATCGCGCTGCAGCCGCTCCCCGACCGACCAGCGGATGAGCTTCTCGTCGTCGACCACCAGGATGCGGGCGGGGTTCATCGTCATGCTGCATGCTCCGAGCTGCGGTCCGGGTGTGCGCGCTGCAGGGTCACGGCGAAGACGGTCCCGCCCGCGGGGGGGCAGCGGTAACCGATGTGTCCGCCGTGCTCCGCGACGATGCGCGCGGAGATGGCGAGCCCGAGGCCGTTGCCCTCGCGCTTGGTCGTGAAGAACGGCTTGAAGATGTGCTGCCGGACGTCGACCGGGATACCGGGTCCGTCGTCCTCGATCTCGATGGTCACCCTGCCCTCCACCTCGAACGTGCGCAGGACGAGCTTGCCCTTGCCGTCCATCGCCTGGCACGCGTTGAGGCAGATGTTGAGGAAGACCTGCTCGAGCTGGTTCGGGTCGGCGAGCACGGGCGGGAGGTCCTTGCCGACGGCGGCCTCGATCGCGACCGCCGCGGCGCGGCGCTGCTGCCGGACCAGGAACAGCACCTTCTCGAGCGTGGCGTTCACGTCGGTCGTCCGGAGCCGCGCCTTCGGTGGCCTCGCGAAGCTGAGGAGGCTCTCCATGGTGTTCCCGAGGCGCGAGACTTGATGGCGCATCTCGCCGACCACCTCCGCCTGCCTCGGCGAGCCCGCCAGGTCCTCCGCCAGCAGCTCGAGCGCGCCCGAGAGCCCCGCCAGCGGGTTCTTGATCTCGTGCGCGAGCCCCGTCGCGAGCTCGCCCACGGCCGCGAAGCGGTCGGCGCGCACCATGCGCTCGCGGTAGAAGGCCTCGAGCTCGGTCTGGCTGCGCCGCAGCGCCGTCAGCAT
>DASWDS010000078.1:0-1856 GCA_036395165.1 Anaeromyxobacteraceae bacterium
GAGGCGGACGCGCGCGGAACGCTCGCGGCGCTGCTCGGCGCACCCGGGCTCGAGGTGCTCCCGCTCGCCGCGGTGGCGCCGTTCCGTGACGTGCGCGGACACGTCCTCTGGCACCCGACACAGGACACCGTGCTCCTCTACGCCTCGGGCCTCCCGCTGCTCCCGGCGGGCAGCAGTTACCAGGTGCGGCTCGCTTTCGACGAGGACCGCGAGCAGGCGGGTCCGTCGTTCCGCCCCGACGGGCGTGGCGCGCTCGCGCTCGCGATCCGGCTCGGCCGAGCCGCCGAGCGGCTGCGCGCCGTGCGCGTCCTCCTCGAGCCGGCCGCCGAGCCCGTGCTCGCCGGCGCCCGCTGACTGGGAGCGTGACCCGAGACGTCCGTGCACGGGAGCGGGGGCACCGTCTCCGCTTCGATTCGGCGCCGCTGGACGCGGGTCAGGGAGCGATCGACCCGTGCGGCGCCTCATAGGCGCTCCGACGGCGCCCCCGCTCCCGTGCTGCGCCGTGCCGGACCGCGGGCTCCCCCCGCGGGCGAGCCTAAGCCGCCGCGACGCCCAACACCCGCAGCCGGCGCAGGTCCAAGGCGGCGCAGGCAACGTCCCATTCGTCGCGCGCTTCGTCACGCCGCGGAACATGAAGCGACGAAAGCCCATCGCCTACTTGCTCTCGGCGTGCCGGCGAACGACGTGCGGCACGCGCGCGAGGCCGAATAGCGCAGCGGGGAGGCGGGGGCGCCGTCGGAGCGCCTATGAGGCGCCGCGCGCGGCGGCCGATCGAGGCACCCCACTCGGCGGCGCCGAATCGAAGCGGAGACGGCGCCCCCGCCTCCCCGCACCGCCGTCTCGGGTCACGCTCCGAGACTAGGCGAGCTCGCGGGCGGCGCGGCGGAGAAAGACGAGGCCGATCGCCGCGTTCATGACCACGAAGGTCAGATGCGCCGCCAGGCTGTAGCCGAGGAGCGCCTCCTTCGGGGCGGCGCCGCCGAAGAAGTAGACCCACGCCAGCTGGCTCGGCCCGAGGTGCGCGGCCGCGACCGGAAGCGCGGCGAAGAAGAAGATGATGGGGAGGAAGGTCAAGAGCGTCAGGAAGGGCACGTGCATGCCGAAGAGCGGCAGCGCGAGCCAGTGCACGGTGACGGCGGCGAGCAGGTTCGGCGTCTTGTAGAGGAGGAGCCGGAGGTAGTGCACGGGGCGGGCGCGCCGGAAGGCGGTGAGCAGCCGCGCCCTGCCGAGCCAGCCTGCGCGCGGGCGCGAGAAGTACCAGAGGTGCAGGGCGAGGTAGGCGGCGAGCGCGGCGTAGACCCGGAGGCGTGCGATGCCCCCGAGCTCGCCTCCCGCTGCCGCGCCGACGCAGGAGTAGAAGGCGAGCTGGTACACCTCGACGAACGAGATGAATATCACCGTGCCGGTGATCTCCCAGAACGGGAGCCCATGCCGGCGGTGCAAGTACAGGGCGACGCCGCCCTGACCGAGCTGCGTGTTGACGAGCGAGAGGATGTAGGTCGTGGCGCGCACGGGGAGAACGTCCCGGTACGCGACGGGCACGTTGAACCACGACACCGCCTGCTGGACGACGAAGGTGTCGACCAGGAAGTAGAAGACCGAGTACGGGACCATGAGGACGAGGTAGCGTCCCCAGTGCGCCGCGGCGAGCGTGCTCGCGACGCTGCGCACGGGGATGCGCGAGAAGAGGAAGGCGAAGATGGCGAGCGTGACCGCCCAGGGCGCGGCCCGCTGGAGCGCCTTCAGGCCGACGGTTCCTCGTTCTCGAACTGGAGGATGCCGAGCTCCGCGAAGCGCTCGCGCACGTACGGCGAGAGGAGGCCGAGGCGCTTCACGTTGGGCACGATCTTCGAGAA
>DASWDS010000079.1:0-2290 GCA_036395165.1 Anaeromyxobacteraceae bacterium
CTTCGTCATCCGCCGCACGGCGGCGCGCGCCCTCGCCGCCGCGCAAGGTGAGCCGCCCCCCGAGAAGCCCACGCGCCGCGACGCGTGAGACAGGCGCCTCACCGCCCCCGCCGCGCGTACGTCTCGCGCGCGGGGACGCTCACGATCTCCTCGGCCGGCAAGAGGAGCGCGCTGAGCCGGCCGCCGTAGCAGCAGCCCGTGTCGAGCCCGACGCAGCGCACGCCGGGCGCGGGCTCGTCCACGCGCGGCACGGCGAGCCCGTGCACGTGGTGGCCGTAGACGACGCTCTCCGGCCCCGGCCAGCGCGTCGCCCAGTGCGCGAGGCCCCCCGTGAGCTCGCCGCGCGCCCGTCCCGCGACGTGACCCGCCTCGTCCACGATGCGGAGCCGGATGACCTCGTCGTGCACCTGCGCGTCGAGCTTGCGGCGGGGCGACAGCCCGCCGTGGACCACCGCCCACCCGCCGTCGAGCCGGAGCACGGTGGGCAGCGCCGCTATCCAGGCGAGGTCGTCGCGGGAGAGCCGCCGGTGCTCGGCGAGGCGCTCCGCGGAGAAGGGCCGCACCGGGTTGTGGTGGGCGGGGTCGCGCCTGCTCCACGCCTCGTGCCGGGCCCAGCGGAGGTGCTTGTCCTCGTGGTTGCCGAGCACCGAGGCCGCGCCGAGCTCGCGCGCCCGACGCAGGACGCCGATCGGATCCGGGCCGCGGTCGAGGAGGTCGCCGACGAACACCAGCCGGTCGAAGCCCGCCCGCAGCTCGACGCGCCGGAGGAGCTCGTCGAGCTCCTCCAGGCAGCCGTGCACGTCCCCGATGACGATGGTGCGGACGCCCACGGGCGCGAGCATACCGCGGGTGCTCAGGCGGCGCTCACCGCCCGCAGCGACGCGATGAGCGGCGAGGGGGTCCCGACGGCCGCGATCCAGAGCTGGTGTGACGCGCGCGTCACGGCGACGTGGAGGCGGCGCCGCGCCTCGTCGGTCGCGGGGTAGGTGGCCGCCGAGGCGTCGGGCACGATGACGTAGTCGAACTCGAGCCCCTTCACGCTCTCGACGTCGGTGACGTCCACGCCGGGGCGGAAGGAGAAGTCGCCGTCGAGGACGAGCCGCGCCTCGGGGAGGTCCTCGACGAGCCGGTACACGCCGCGGGCGACCTCGGGGCCGCGCGCGACGACCGCCACGGAGGCGCGCGGCTCGCGCTCGAGGAGATCGCGCACCGCTCCCGCGAGGAACAGGTGCGCGTGCGCCTCGGTGGGGAAGTCGAAGCGGCCCACCGGAACGCCCTCGCGGCCGGCGCGCGGCGGCGCGGCGCGCGCGAGCGGTCCGAGCACCTCCTGCGCGAGCCGCGCCACGGGCGCAGGGCAGCGGTAGGTCGTCTCGAGCCGGCAGGTGGGCGCGCGCTCGGCGCCGAGCGCCCGCAGCATCTCGCTCCAGCCCCCGAAGGCGGACGTGGTCTGCTGCCCCTCGTCGCCTGCGAGCGTGAGGCTGCGCCCCTTTCCGAGCTGCCGCCCGAGCACGAACAGCTCGAAGAGGGAGACGTCCTCGGCCTCGTCCACGACGAGGTGCGACACCGCCCGCCCGCTCGAGCCGGAGCGCCACGCGCGGAGGAAGAGGAGGATGGGGAGGTCCTCCACGTCGAGGGTGCCGGCGAGCGCGTCCGGCGTGCGCGCGTCGACCGCCTCGCCGTCGAGCGCGACCATCCGGTCCGGGTCGACGCCGCGCAGCGCCACCGCCAGCGGCGAGGCGAGCTGGAGGCGCGCGTGGCCGAGCGTCTCGTCGATGGCGGTGGTGGGCAGCTCGCCCCGCGCGGCCGCGACGACGGCGGCGAGGAAGCCGCGGTCGCTCATGAGCTCGGCGAGCTCGGCGCGCAGCCGCGACCAGCCGGGCGCCGGTCGCCCCGCGACGTGCGGGCGCCGCCGCAGCGCCTCGTAGAGCGCGGGGTGTCGCTTGAGGCGCGCGACGAGGGGCGGCGTCTCCTCCGAGAGGCGCGGCGGCGGGACGCCGAACAGGCTCTGGAACGCGCCGCGCGACCACGCCTCGAGCGTCCGCACCGAGACGCGCGAGAGCCCGAGCGGCTCGAGGAGCCGCGCGGCCAGCTTCGCGAGCCCGAGCTCCGGGACGACCACCTGCATCCTCGAGACGGGGAACCGGCGCGGCTCCTCGAAGGCGATCCGCGCCAGGCGGTGCAGCGCGACCGTCGTCTTGCCGCTCCCGGCGCTCCCGACCACGAGGAGCGGCTCGTCCGCCTCGACCGACAGCGCGTCGAACTGCTCCCGGTCGAGGAGCGCGGTGACGTC
>DASWDS010000080.1:0-7754 GCA_036395165.1 Anaeromyxobacteraceae bacterium
CCCGAAGGACGCGACGAGGTCCCTCGCGTTCACCAACACGACCGCCGCCCCGGGCAACGACGTCTGCACTGTCGAAGAGGGGAAAGCGCTCGCGGACCAGAAGCTGTTCCCGGTGCAGTCCTACGCCGATTACTTCACGAACCTGGGCCGCCCGTTCGGCGCGGCGTTCATCTACTCCGCCCAGCTCGGGAGCTGCGCGGCCGATGGCAACGGGAACGTGGTCTGCTCGCCCGGCAAGTGCACGTGCCAGTGCCCGGCGAGCTGCGCGAGCTGCGGCCCGACCGCCGCGGGCGAGTGCCAGATCCCGGCGAACTGCGGCGGCCAGATCCCGCTCGCCGAGTCGCGCTTCCACCAGCTCTCCGCCGCCTTCCGCGCGAAGGGCGCCAACACGTTCGAGGCGTCGGTGTGCGACGCGAACTTCGCGAACACGCTGAAGGGCATCGCGGACCTGGTGAAGCCGCCGCCGGGGCTCACGCTTCCGACGCAGCCCGCCTCGACGGAGGTGGCGGTGCTCCGGATCGAGAGCGCCGACGGCACGAGCTCGCGCTACTGCACCGGACCGGGACAGGGGCTCGACTGGGCCTTCGTGGACTGCAAGACGGGCGCGGCCGTGCCGGATGGCGTTACCACCTCCTGCATCACCATCAACCACACCACCAAGCACTGCGAGGCGAACGCCGGCGAGACCTACATCGCGCAGTACCTGGGGCTCGTCCCCGAGGGTGGCTGCGCGACGGCCGGCGACTGCTTCGCGAAGCTCGGCGGCCAATCGGTCGCGGACTGGCAGTGCTCGGGCGTGACCGCCACGCAGCGCGGCACGTGCCTGTGCGCCAACAACTGAGGCGGCGAGCGCCGCCGGGGGAAGACGAGATGACGATGACGAGGGGGAACGCCGTCGCCGTGCTGGTCGCGATCGCGGTCTGCGGAGGCTGCGACAGCGTGCCGCCCGGCGCCATCACGAAGTGTCAGGCGACGTCGGTGATCGCGGCACCCGTGAAGACGGACATCCTGTTCGTCGTGGACGACTCGGGGTCGATGGCGAACGAGCAGCAGGGCCTCGCCGACAACTTCAAGGCCTTCATCGACCGGCTCGCGGCTTCGCCGGTGAAGAACGAGTTCCGCATCGGCATCACCACCACCTCCGTGGTCGGGTTCCCGAGCGACTCCTGGGGCAGCACGGTCTACAGCCCGATCACCGTGAACGCCGGAGAGCCCTATCCGCGCGGGGCGCTCGTGGCGATCGACCCCGCCACCGGCAAGATCCGCTACGACGCGACGGCCAAGGCGTACACCGGAACGCGCATCCTCGAGGCGGACTCGCCCACACTCGCCGACGACTTCAAGGCCAACGTCAAGGTCGGCACGGGCGGGAGCGGCAAGGAGATGGGGCTCGAGGCGGCGCGCCTCGCGCTCACCGAGCGGATCGCGGACGGGACGAACGCCGGGTTCCTCCGGCCTGGCGCACGGCTCGCGGTCATCATCGTCTCGGACGAGGACGACTGCACGGACGGCGCCCAGAGCGCCACCACCAACGACCAGTGCCACGACCCGACGTTCAAGCAGAACGGCCTCCAGCCGGTGCAGACCTTCATCGACCTCCTCCACGGGACGCTCGCCGGCGAGCGACGTGACGTGGTGGTGGCCACCATCATCGGGACCGACGTGATCACGCACGAGCGTGGCTCCTCCTGCTCGACGGCGTTCGACGCCGGCCTGCGCTACTGGGATTTCGCGAACGCCTTCGGCGACCACGGGCTCATCGACAGCATCTGCAATGTGAGCTTCGGGGGGACGCTCGACGCGATCGCCGGACTCATCGATCCGGGCCAGGAGATCGATCTCACCGAGGATCCAGGCGACTGGCGCCTCCTCGCCGTCTCGGTCTCGCATCCGACGGGAACGCCCACGAATTGCGAGGTCGCTCCCGTGGGGGCGGTGACCGCCACCGCGGGGGCCATCTTCACGTCTTCCCAGTCGGGGCAGCCGGCGAAGCTCCGGTTCCAGAACGGCTGCACGCTCCAGCAGGGCGATCAGGTGAGCGTGCAGCTGCTCTGCGCTGGCTGACCGCAAGACCCCGACCGAGCACCGCTCTGCTGTGGCGCGGCGTCGGCGCTTCACATAGCGTTCATCGCCATGAAGACCATCATCGCAACCGCGCTGCTCGCGGCGGCGCTCGCAGTGGTCCCGGGCGCGAGCCTCGCACAGGCGTCCGCCGGCTCGCCTCCGGCGGAAGGCGCCGGCGTGCAGACGCTGCTCTCTCGCGTCGACGCGAAGTGGCAGGACCGCGACGACCCAGGCGTCATGGACGCCATGCTCGCGCAGCTCCAGCAGGCCCAGAAGATGGCGCCCGACGATTACGGCGTCCTGTGGCGGCTCGCGCGCCACTACTTCTGGCTCTCCGACAACCCGAAGCTGAGCAGCGACGAGAAGAGCCGGCTCGGGAAGAAGTCCTGGGAGTACGGCGATCGTGCCACCGCGGCGAACCCCAAAGGGGTGGAGGGCTGGTACTTCGCGGCGGTCGGGATGGGCAACTACTCGCTCGGCATCGGCATCCTGAAGGCGCTCGGCGAGGGCATCGAGGGCAAGTTCAGGGAGCGCCTCGCGAAGGCGGAGAGCATCGACCCGAACTTCTACGCGGGCGGCATCTACAACGCCTGGGGGCGCTTCTACTACAAGCTGCCCTGGCCCAAGTACGATGCGCGGAAGAGCGAGCAGAACCTCCAGAAGGCGATCAAGGTGAACCCCGCCAATGTCCGCGGGCGCATCTTCCTCGCCGAGCTATACCAGAAGGAGGGCCATCCGAAGGAAGCGAGGAAGCTCCTGGAGGAGGCGGCCGCCCATCAGCCTGGCTCCTATGACATTCCCGAGGAGCGTCGATCACAGAAGCAAGCACGTGAGCTGCTCGCCGAGATGAAGCGATAGCATCCAGAGAGGGGCCATCATGATCGCGCGGGAGGAAGTGCAGCGAGGCGCGGTGCGTCCGCGCAGCCTGGTCGACGTGTTCGAGGCGATGGCTGCCAAGCAGGGCGCGCGCACCGCGACCAAGCAGAAGCAGGGCGGGCGCTGGGTGGACACGAGCTGGGCGGACCTCGCGCGGCGGGCGCGCGACGTGAGCGACGGCCTCGCCGCGCTCGGCCTCGAGCGCGGCGACCGCGTCGCCATCCTGGGCGAGACGACCACCGAGTGGATCATCGCCGACCTCGGCGTGATGGGCGCCGCGGCCATCTCGGTCCCGATCTACCAGTCGAACAAGGCGCACGAGGTCCAGTACATCCTCGCCAACTCGGGCGCCCGGTACGTTTTCTGCGACGGCGAGGCGCAGGTCGCGAAGATCCGCGAGGTGCGCGCGCAGCTCCCCGAGCTGAAGGGGGTCATCCGCTTCACGGGCGCGGCGCTCGACGGCTTCGAGCGCACGCTCGGCGATCTCGAGCGCGCGGGCGCGGCCTGGCGCGCGTCGAACGAGGGCGCCCACGCGGCGCGGCTCGCGACGCTCTCCCTCGCCGAACCGGCGTCGTTCCTCTACACCTCCGGCACGACCGGCGCGCCCAAGGGCGTCGTGCTCACGCACGGCAACTGGGTCTACGAGGCCGAGGCGGTCTCGGCGCTGAAGGTGATCGGGAGCGACGACCTCGTGCTCATCTTCCTCCCGATGGCGCACTCGTTCGCGAAGGTGATCGAGGCGGTCTGGTTCCGCGTCGGCGCCACCGCGGCGTTCGTGGAGTCGATCGAGAAGATCGTGGACAACGCGGCGGAGGTGCGCCCCACCGTCATGCCCGCCGTGCCGCGCATCTTCGAGAAGGCCTACAACGCCGTCGTCTCGAAGGGGCTCGCCACGCCCGGCGTGAAGGGGAAGCTCTTCAAGTGGGCGATGGAGAGCCTCGACGCGTACGTCGACGGGCACGAGCGCGGGCGCGAGGGCGCGGGCGGCCTCGGCCTCCTCGTCGGCAAGCGGCTCGTCTTCCCGAAGCTCGGCGCCGCGCTGGCGGAGCGCTTCGGCGGGCGCATGCGGCTCTTCGTCTCCGGCGGCGCGCCGCTCTCGACGAAGATCGCCTGGTTCTTCCAGATGGTCGGCTTCGAGATCCTCGAGGGCTACGGCCTCACCGAGACCTCGGCCGGCACCTTCGTGAACCGGCCCGGCCACGCCAAGATCGGCACGGTCGGCCCGCCGGTGCCCGGGACCGAGGTGCGCATCGCGGAGGACGGCGAGATCCTCGTCCGCGGCGGCGGCGTGATGAAGGAGTACTTCAGGGCGCCCGAGGCGACCGCCGAGGTCATCAAGGACGGCTGGTTCTACACGGGCGACATCGGCGAGGTGGATCGCGACGGGTACCTCAAGATCACCGACCGCAAGAAGGACATCATCGTCACCGCCGGCGGCAAGAACGTCGCGCCGCAGAACCTCGAGAACGACCTCAAGACCGACCCGCTCATCTCGCAGGTGATGGTCCACGGGGACAAGCGGAAGTTCCTCTCCGCGCTCGTGACGCTCAACGAGGAGAACGTGCGCAAGTGGGCCCAGGACGCCGGCATCGCGGTCGGTGCGCGGCTCCACGAGGACCCCAAGGTTCGGGCCCGGATCCAGCAGGCGGTGGACGCGCTCAACGCGCGCCAGGCGAGCTACTCGACGATCAAGAAGATCGCGATCCTGCCGGCAGACTTCACGCAGGACGCGGGCGAGCTCACCCCGACGCTCAAGGTGAAGCGGAAGTACTGCACCCAGAAGTACAAGGACGTCCTGGACGCGTTCTACGTGGAGTAGCGCGAGGAGGGTGGATGGAGAACGAGGCCGGCGTCCGCGTGCTGCTCGTCGAGGACGACGAGGACAACCGCGAGCTCATGGCGGAGGTCCTCGAGTCGGCGGGGTACCAGGTGGTGACCGCCGGCACCGGCGCGGAAGGGCTGCGGGCCCTCGCCGAGAGCTCCGTGGACGTGGTCGTCACCGACGTCGGGATGCCGGGCATGGGCGGCCTGGAGGTCGCGCGCGCGGCGAAGGAGATCGCGCCGCGGGTCCCGGTCATCGTGGTGACCGGCTACGCGGAGCGCGAGGACATCGCGAGCGCCCGCGGCCGCGAGGTGGACGCGGTGCTGGTGAAGCCCGTCGATCCCGACTCGCTCACGGCCGCGGTGGCGGACATGGTGGCCGCTCGCGGAAGGTGAGCCGCGCAGGCAGCGCCCACGCTGGGCGCACCGCGTCAGATCGGATTGACAGGCGGGCGGGCGGCCCATACCTTCCCGGCTGATTCCGCAATCAACTCCCTGCCGGAGCGACGATGGGCCAAGCCGCGAACGTGAAGGACGTCTTCGAGAGGCACATGCCGGAGCGGCTGCAGAACAAGCCGGACGTCGTCTCGAAGATCAACGCCATCTACCAGTTCAACATCTCCGGCCCCGCTGGGGGCCAGTGGTCGGTGGACTGCACGAAGCCGGGCGGCGCCGTCTCGACCGGCCAGGCCTCGGACGCAAAGTGCACGGTGAGCTGCACGGATGCCGACTTCCTCAACATCGTGAACGGGAAGCTGAATCCACAGATGGCGTTCATGTCCGGCAAGCTCAAGATCCAGGGCGACATGGGCCTCGCCATGAAGCTGCAGCAAATACTGACATGAGGACGGGGCGTGCCGCCCCGCCCCGCCCGGCAAAGCCGGCGCAGGCGCTCCCGCGCCTGCACTTGGATAGACGCCCCACCCCAGCGGGCGGGTCCCGTGCGCGCTCGCAAGCCGCTGCGCGGCTCTTGTTCGCGCGCCCCGCCTCGATGGGCTCCGCCCCTCCCCCGCTGCGCGGGGCCCCCACCCCGGCGTGAACGTGCTGCCCCTCGAAGGCGTCCGCGTCCTCGACCTCTCGCGCCTCCTTCCCGGACCGTACGCGACGCTCGTCCTCGCCGACCTCGGCGCGGACGTGGTGAAGGTCGAGGATCCGCGCGGCGGCGACTACCTGCGCTCGCTGCCGCCGCTCGCGCGCGGGCAATCGGGCGCGTTCCACGCGCTGAACCGGAACAAGCGCTCGCTCGCGCTCGATCTCAAGGCGGAGGGGGGCGCATCGGTGCTCCTGAGGCTCGCGCGCCGTTTCGACGTGGTCGTCGAGTCGTTCCGCCCCGGCGTGCTCGACGCGCTCGGCGCGGGTTACGCGGCGCTCCGGGCCGAGAACCCGCGCGTCATCTGCTGCGCGATCACCGGCTATGGCCAGACCGGCCCCTATCGCGACCTCGCCGGCCACGACCTCAACTACTGCGCCATCTCGGGAGCGCTGGCGCTGAACGGCCCCGAGGACGCGCCCCTCCCGTTCGGTGTCCAGCCGGCGGACGTGACGGGCGGCGCGTGGGTCGCGGTCGCGGGCATCCTCGCCACCCTGCACCGGCGGTGGATGACGGGCGAGGGCGGCTTCGTGGACGTCTCGATGACCGAGGGCGTGCTCGGGATGCTCGCCATGCACCTCGGCATGGCGGCCGCGCGTGGCGCCCCGCTCCGGCGCGGCCGCGAGCCGCTCTCTGGCGCCTCCGCTTGCTACCGAACCTACCGCACGAAGGACGGCCGCTTCGTCGCGCTCGGCGCGCTCGAGCCGCGCTTCTTCGCGCGCTTCTGCGCCGCGGTCGGGCGCCCGGACCTCGCCGATCGCCAGCTCGACGACGGCGGGCGCGGGCCGCTCGCGGAGCTCGACGCCATCTTCGCGGCGCGCACCCGCGACGAGTGGACGCGGCTCGGGCGGGAGGAGGACGTCTGCCTCACGCCCGTGCTCGAGGGGGACGAGCCGCGCGACGACCCGCAGCTCTCGGCGCGCGCCGTGTTCGGCGAGGTGACGACCGCGCCGGAGGGGGCGCGGATGCCCGCGCTCGCCACGCCGGTGCGGGTGGACGACGCGCGCGTGCCGCTCGTCGCCGCGCCCGAGCTGGGAGCCGACACGGACGCGGTGCTCGCCGAGGCCGGCTTCACGGAGGGAGAGATCGCGGAGCTGCGAGCGCGCAAGCTCGTGGGCGCCGCCTGACCGCGGTGGGCGCGAGGGCTCCCTTGACACCTCGCCGGTTGCCGTTAACACTCCGCTCGTGCGTGCCGTGCTCGCAGCCGCGATGGCAGCGCTGGTCCTCCTGACCGGCGTGGCCCCGCACGCGCACGGCGGTCCGCTGGGCGCCCACACCTGCGTCGCCTGCGTCGCCGCGGGCGGCGAGGAGGCCGCGTGCGAGACGCCCGACGTCGCGCCGCGCCCGCTCGCCGCGGTCGAGCTAGCCGACGTCACTCGCGCCGCGCCGGTCACCGGCTTCCCCCTCGGCGCCATCCCCGGCCAGTCACCTCCGTCGGCGTAACGACGGCAGCTCCCGCCTCGAGCAGGAAACGCTGTGGCGCGCCCTCGCGGCGCGCCGAGGTGAATGCACATGCACTGGTTGATCGTGGCGAGCGTGCTCGCGGCGGCTCAGGGTCCATCCGCCGCGCAGCAGCCCTCCTCGGCGCCGCAGGCGCCGACGACGCAGCCCTCGCCCGGGCCAGCTCCGGGCCTCACCCCCGAGGAGAAGAAGAAGCTCGAGGAGCAGATCACGAAGGATCTCGGGGGGACGCAGCCGGGGCAGGGCCAGGCGCCGCCGTCGGCCGCCGCGGCGGCTCCTGCCGCGCCCGCGCCGCAGGGCACGACCGGCGGCAACCCGTTCGCGCGCCTCATCCTGCTGCCCGACATCTCCGCCATCGGGAGCGGCGCGCTGGCGTGGAACCAGCTCGATGTCGGGACGCTCTCGCCACGCGGCGACCCCTTCGCGCCAGCCCACACCGTCC
>DASWDS010000081.1:0-12939 GCA_036395165.1 Anaeromyxobacteraceae bacterium
TAGCGAGCGGTCACGTGCGCCACGCGGCCGCATGACGCTCACCCGGAAACGTGCTAGTTCCGCTCGCTTCCGCCATGTCCACCCCCTCGCCGTCTCGAAGGCGCGTCACGGGAGCCCTCCTCGTCGCGCTGTCGGCCGCCAGCTTCGGCGGCCTCGCCATCTTCGCCAAGCTCGCCTACGCCGACGGCGCCGACACGAGCGCCGTGCTCTTCCTGCGCTTCCTGCTCGCCGGCGCGGCCATGGCGATCTCGGTGGTCGCGACCGGCAAGCGCTGGCCGCGCGGGAAGAACCTCGCGCTCATCGCCGCCATGGGCGGGATCGGCTACGTGGGGCAGTCGGCCTGTTACTTCCTCGCGCTCCACCACGCGTCGGCGGGGCTGGTCGCGCTCCTCCTCTACGTCTACCCGGCGCTGGTGGCGGTCCTCGCGACGCTCTTCCTCCGCGAGCGCATGACGTGGACGCGCGCGCTCGCGGTCGCGACCGCGCTCGCCGGCACCATGCTCACCATCGGCGGCAGCATCCACGGTTCGGTCCTGGGGGTCGCGCTCGGCCTCGGGGCGGCCGTCATCTACTCCGTCTACATCACCGTGGGCGGACGCATCATGCGCGAGGAGGCCTCGCTCCCGGTGTCCGCCGTGATCATGATCTCGGCGGCCATCGTGTGGGGCGGCGTCGTGCTCGTGCACCGGCCGGCCTTCCCGTCGAGCGGGACCGGCTGGGCGGCGGTCGCCGCCATGGCCCTCGTCTCGACGGTCGTCGCCATCGCCGCCTTCTTCGCGGGGATCCGCCGCCTCGGAGCCGGCACCGCGGCCGCGCTCTCGACGCTCGAGCCGGTCGTCACGACCTTCCTGGCGGCGCTCTTCCTCGGCGAGGCCATCTCGGCGGCGCAGGTCATGGGCGGCACGGTCATCCTCGCGTCGGTGATCGCGCTGGCGCGGAGCTGACAGAAAGGATCCGGAACGTGACACGTCGAGGATGGCTGCTCTTCGGGGCCCTGTGCGTCGTCTGGGGGATCCCCTACCTGCTCATCAAGGTGGCGGTGCGCGAGATCTCCCCGGCCACCCTCGTCTTCCTTCGCACGGCGCTCGGCGCGGCGCTGCTCCTCCCGCTCGCGCTGCGGCGCGGCGAGCTGCGCTCGCTCTTGCCGCACTGGCGCGCCATCGCGGCGTTCACCGTCGTCGAGCTGGCGGTGCCGTGGCTCCTCCTGTCGGACGCCGAGCGCCACTTGTCGAGCTCGCTGGCGGGCCTCCTCATCGCGGCGGTCCCGCTCGTGGGCGCGATCCTCTCCGGCGTGACCGGCGGCCAGGACCGCCTCGGCGGTCGCCGCGTGGCCGGGCTGCTCGTCGGCCTCGCCGGGGTGGTCGCCCTCCTCGGGCTCGACGTCTCGACGAGCAGCGCGGGCGCCGTCCTCGAGATGGTCGTCGTCGTGGCGGGCTACGCGGTGGGGCCGATCATCATCTCGCGCCGGCTCGCCGGCCTCTCGAGCCGCCTCGTCATGACGGCGTCGCTCGGGCTGTGCGCGATCGGCTACGCCCCGTTCGTCCTGACCCGGCTGCCGCCCGCGCTCCCGTCGCCGAGCGCGATCGCGGCCGTCGTCGTGCTCGGCGTGGTGTGCACGGCGCTCGCGTTCATCGTCTTCTTCCACCTCATCGCCGAGGTCGGCCCGGTCCGGGCCACGGTGGTGACCTACGTGAACCCGGCCGTCGCGGTGGCGCTCGGCGTCACGCTGCTCGGCGAGCCGCTCACGCCCGGCATCCTCGTCGGCTTCGTCCTCATCCTGGCGGGCTCGGTCCTCGCCACGCGCGCCGCGCGCCCCGTGCCGGCGGAGCCGGCGCTTCAGCCCACGAGCTCCCAGTAGAAGCGGCGGTTGTCCCTCCCCTTGTTGTCGAGCTTCGCGACGCGGGCGCGTCCGATCTCGCCGGTCCGGTGCACGTGCGTCCCGCCGCACGCCTGCGCGTCGAAGCCGGCGATCATGACGATGCGCACCGCGCCGTCCACCACCGGCGGGAGCACGTTGAGCGTCCGGACGAGCTCGGGCCTCCGCCGGAACTCCTCCTCGCCGATCACCTGCGAGGTGAGCGGGAGGTCGCTCGTGATGACCTCGTTCACGCGCCGCTCCAGCTCGGGCACCTGCTCGCGCGAGAAGGAGGGCAGCTTGAAGTCGATGCGCGAGCGGTCGGGGCCGATCTGGGCACCCGTGATGACGCCGTCGAGCTCCGCGCGCGCGACGGTGTTCACGATGTGGAGGAGGCCATGGTGCCGCATGAGCGCGTGGCGATACGGCCAGTCGAGCACGCCCCGCACGGCCTCGCCCGCGGGGAGGTCGCGCCCCAGGCAGTGCCAGACGCGACCCGCCTCGTCCTCGCGGACGGCGGAGACCTGCGCGACGCCGTCGCGCAGGCGCAGCTCGCCGCGATCGGGGGGCTGGCCGCCGCCACCCGGGTAGAACGCCGTCCGGGACAGCGTGCACCATCCGTCCGAGCTCCCGAGCACCTCGGCCTCGAACTCGCGCAGGTAGGGATCGTCGAGATAGAGCTTGTCCATCACGGGCGTCGTCCTCCGCGCAGGTGAGTATAGGGACCTGGACCATCCAAGAGGGATCGCCGCTGCACCCGGCGGCGCGCGAGCACAGGTTATCGTCGCTGGAGCGGTACTTCCGCCAGGAGGGCTGCTCGATGAAGGTCATGCACGCCCTCGTGATGGCGTCCCTCGCGACGGCTCCCGACGCAGGCTCGGCCGCGGCCCGCCGCTGGTTCGACGCGAGCCGCTGCACGACCCGGGTCGCCCTGCAGGCGATGGGCAGCGTCAACTCGGCGCAGCGCGACTGGAGGATCCTCCGGGGTCACTTCGAGGTGTACGGCTCCTGCGACCAGGGCCCGGTCGCGGAGGGTTACTCGCAGAACGTGGTCGCGCTCCTCACGCGGAAGTGGAAGCTCCTCCCGGAGCTCGAGGAGCTCGGGCGCACCGATCCGGGCTTCCTCGAGTTCGTGCTCGCGCACATCGACGCCACGACCGACGGCTACGAGCTCGAGACGGTGCGCCGCAACGCCGAGCGCAGCTGCCGCCCGTCCGAGGCGAAGCTGTGCCGCGAGATCGCCGCGCAGGCGAAGAGCGCCCTCGAGGAGCGGAACGCGCTCAGGCGGAGGGAGTGATCAGGAGTCGGAGGCGCCGCGCCGCTGGGCGCGCACGACCGCCCAGATGACGGCGATCGCGAGCACCGCGAGGATGACCCACAGGATGGGGCTCGTGCCGGAAGGGTTCCCGGTCGGCGTGCTCGGGATCGCCGTGGAGCCTGCCGCCGGCCCTTGCGCCACCGTGAGCAGCGGGACGACGGCGAGCAGGTACCCCATCGCCAGCTGGACGAGCGTTCGGGCGCGTGTCATTTCGTTCGCCTCCCCGGGATCGATCTCGTCACCCATCGCCGAGGGGACAAGCCTGTGGACCTCACGACCGCCGGGAGAGCGGGCGAGCCATGAGCTGGCCCGCGAGCCGGCCCCGACGAGATCTTCGCGCCCCTCACGCTGGCGCGCTTCGACCGAGGCGAGCCGGCGGGGGAAGACTTCATCATGGAGTAGAGGGAGTAGAGCGCAGCGAGCGCTGCGCCGCGGAGGTTTCGATGAGCCAGGGTATCTTCAGGGTCCCCGTCCCGCACAACGAGCCCGTGCTGAGCTACGCGCCGGGCACCCCCGAGCGCCGCGAGCTGAAGGCGCGCCTCGCCACGCTCTCGAAGCAGGAGCTGGAGATCCCGCTCGTCATCGGCGGCAAGGAGGTGCGGACCGGGAAGCTCGCCGATGTCCGCGTCCCGCACCGCCATGGCCACCGGCTGGCCCGCTTCCACCAGGCCGGCGCGGGCGAGGTGCAGGCCGCCATCGACGCCGCGCGCGAGGCGCGCCGGGGCTGGGCGGCGCTGCCGTTCGAGGCGCGCGCGGCCGTCTTCCTCAAGGCGGCCGATCTCCTCTCCGGCGGGTGGCGGCCGACGCTCAACGGCGCGACCATGCTGAACCAGTCGAAGACGCCCTACCAGGCGGAGATCGACGCCGCCTGCGAGATCGCGGACTTCTGGCGCTTCAACGTCGCCTTCGCGCAGCAGCTCCTCGAGGAGCAGCCCGTCTCGCCGCCCGGCGTGTGGAATCGCGTCGAGTACCGGCCGCTCGAGGGCTTCGTCTTCGCGGTGACGCCCTTCAACTTCACCTCCATCGCGGCGAACCTGCCCACCGCGCCCGCCCTCATGGGCAACACGGTGCTCTGGAAGCCCGCCTCCAGCACCGTCTTCTCGAACTGGTTCATCCTGAAGCTGCTCGAGGCGGCCGGGCTCCCGCCCGGCGTCGTGAACTTCGTCCCGGGCCCGGGGCGCAGCGTCGGCGATCCGGCCCTCGCGAGCCCGCACTTCGCGGGGATCCACTTCACCGGCTCCACCGCCACGTTCCACGGCATGTGGCGCACCATCGCGGAGAACCTGCCCCGCTACCGCGGCTACCCGCGCATCGTCGGCGAGACCGGCGGGAAGGACTTCATCTTCGCCCATCCCACCGCGGACGTGGACGCGCTCGCGACCGCGCTCTGCCGCGGCGCGTTCGAGGCGCAGGGCCAGAAGTGCTCGGCGGCGTCGCGCGGCTACGTCCCGGAGAGCCTGTGGCCGAAGGTGAAGGAGCGGCTCCTCTCTCAGGTCGCGTCGATCAGGATGGGCGATCCCTGCGAGGACTTCCGCGTCTTCATGGGCGCCGTCATCGACCAGGGTGCGTTCCGGAGCATCAGCTCGTACCTCGAGCTCGCGCGGAGCGCGCCCGACGCGCAGATCCTGACGGGCGGGCGCGCCGACGACTCCGTCGGCTGGTTCATCGAGCCGACCGTCGTCCAGGTCACCGATCCGCGCCACCGGCTCATGCAGGAGGAGATCTTCGGGCCCGTGCTGACCCTCTTCGTCTACCCCGACGCCCGCCTCGACGAGGCGGTCGAGCTCTGCAACACGACCTCGCCCTACGGCCTCACCGGCGCGGTCTTCGCGCAGGACCGCCTGGCGGTCGAGGAGCTCGGCCGCGCGCTCGCGGACGCCGCCGGCAACTTCTACGTGAACGACAAGCCGACCGGCGCGGTCGTCGGGCAGCAGCCGTTCGGCGGCGCGCGCGCCTCCGGGACGAACGACAAGGCGGGCTCGATGTGGAACCTCATCCGCTGGGTGTCGCCGCGGTCCGTCAAGGAGACTTTCTCGCCGGCCACCCGGATCGAGTACCCGCACCAGGCTGAAGGCGACTGACGAGCCGCGGTTCGCCCCGGATGCGATCGCAAGCTTCGGATGGCCGCTCCTCCTCGCAGGGCGTACCCATGGGCAATGAGCGCGACGCGAGCCATCGAAGAAGGCATGTCCCCCCTCGGCGGTCTCCCCGAGCCCGAGCAGAGCCTCTGGTCCGCCGTCCTCGCGCGCGACGCCGCTCGCGACGGCTCGTTCGTCTACGCGGTCCGCACGACGGGCGTCTACTGCCGCCCCTCGTGCCCATCGCGGCGGCCGCGGCGCGAGAACGTCGCGTTCTTCCGCAGCGGGGCGCAGGCCGAGCAGGCAGACTTCCGCGCCTGCCGCCGCTGCGGCGGGGCCGCGGGCAGCGCGTCGGCGGAGGCGGTCGCGCGCGCCGCGGCCTACCTCGAGGCGCACCTCGACGGGCGCGTCACCCTCGCGGCGCTCGCGCGCCACGTCGGGCTCTCCCCGTTCCACCTGCAGCGCACCTTCCGCCGCGCGCTCGGGCTGTCGCCGCGGGCGTTCCAGGACGCGAAGCGCCTCGCGCGCTTCAAGGCGCGGGTGCGGGAGGGCGAGGCGGTCGGCATGGCGACCTACGAGGCCGGCTACGGATCGAGCCGCGGCCTCTACGAGAGCGCGCGGGCGGGCCTCGGCATGACGCCCGCGACGTACCGGCGCGGCGGCGCCGGCGAGACCATCCGCTACACGCTCGTCGCGACCGAGCTGGGACGGCTCCTCGTCGCGACGACCGCGCGCGGCGTGTGCTCGGTCTGCGTCGGCGCGGACGGCGCGCGCCTCGAGGCGGAGCTGCGCAAGGAATTCCCGAGCGCCGTCCTCTCGCGCGACGACGAGCACGTGAAGCCCTGGGTCGAGGCGGTGCTCCGCCACGTCCGCGACGCGGGCGCTACCCCGCCGCTCGATCTGCGCGGCACGGCGTTCCAGCTCAGGGTGTGGCAGGCGCTGCGCGAGATCCCGGCCGGCGAGACGCGCTCCTACGGCGACGTGGCGCGCGCGATCGGGATGCCCCGCGCCTCGCGCGCGGTCGCCCGCGCCTGCGCCACGAACCGTCTCGCGCTGGTCGTCCCCTGCCACCGCGTCGTGCGCGGCGACGGCGAGCCGGGCGGCTACCGCTGGGGACCGAGCGTCAAGCGGAAGCTCCTCGACCAGGAGGCCGAGCGCGCGAAGCCTTGAACCTCGATGGGTCTACCCTGATAACCGTTCAACTCCACTTTACAGGTTAGATGACCGCGATTACCTTCTAACCATCGTAAGTCAGTTCACCGGTTAGGAGAGCGTCATGAGCACGCCGTTCCAGCTCCCAGTCGCAGACAGCGCCACGGCCGCGTGGCCGCTCCACGACAATGCCACCATGAGGCTGCGGCCCGGCGCCGCCGGGTTCGTCGTCCGGGTGGACCGAGGCTCGGTCCTCGTCACCCAGGAGGGCGATCCTCAGGACCACGTGCTCGGCCCGGGCGACGCGTTCCGCGCCGCCGGCAAGAAGGCGGTCGTCCTGTGGGCGCTCTCGAGCTCCGGCGTCGCCGTCACCGAGCGTTGACGCGCTTGCCGCCGGGACGCCCGACCGGCATATCCGAGCTTTCAGCTCGGAGGCTCCCATGCACGTCGCCAACCGGTGGACCCGATGGCTGCTCCTCGGCGCGCTCGTCCTCGTCCCGCTGGTGCCGGGCCGGTCGATCCCGGACGAGCCTCGCTCGCACCCGAAGCCGGCGATCGCCCGCGTCTGGCACGGCCGCACCCCGAACGCCAAGGCCGACGCGTACTCGAAGTACCTCGGGGACGCGATCACGAAGTTCCGCAAGATCCCGGGCAACCTGGGCTACCAGATGATGCGCGAGATGGTGGGGAGCGAGACGCACTTCATGGTGGTCAGCTACTGGACGTCGCGCGACGCGATCAAGGCCTACGCGGGCGAGGACATCAGGAAGACGCGCGCCCTGCCCAGGGACCCCGAGTTCCTCGTCGACCCGGAGCCCACCGTCATGAACTACGACGTGGTGGTGCAGGACGTCGGCGCGCCGCCCGAGAAGAGCTGAGGCGCCGATGGCGAAGGAGCCCGGCGGCAGCGTGCAGCGCGTCCGCGACGCCCTCGCCGCCGAGGGGCTCGCGAGCGAGGTGAAGGAGCTCGCCGCGAGCACGCGCACGGCGCAGGAGGCGGCCGCCGCCGTGGGCTGCGGGGTCGCGCAGATCGTGAAGTCGCTCGTCTTCCGCGGGACCTCGAGCGGCCGCGCCGTGGTCGCGCTCGTCTCGGGCTCGAACCGCGCGAGCGAGGCGCTCCTCTCCGAGGTCGCCGGCGAGCCGGTGGCGCGCGCGGACGCGGACTTCGTGCGCGAGCGGACCGGCTTCGCCATCGGCGGTGTCCCGCCGCTCGGTCACCTCGAGGCCGTCACGGTCGTCATCGACCGCGACCTCATGGCCTTCCCGGTCGTGTGGGCGGCCGCGGGCTCGCCGAACGCGGTGTTCGCGGTCGCGCCCGCGGACCTCCAGCGCGTCACGGGTGGCCGGGTGGCGGACGTGAAGGAGCCAATATGACGCGCTTCACAGCCCGACCGACCCCGCGGCCGGCCCTTCCGCCGGCGCGGGCCGCGCGGGCTCCTCGCGGTACTTGATGGCGGTGCCGGCGACGAGCACGTGCCCGTACGGATTCGTGACGAAGCTCTGGGTGACGATGACCGCGTCCGCGCCGAGCTCGCACGCCTTGGCCCGGAGCGCGTACTCCGGCCCCTCGCGCGGCGGGTTCGTGACGTGCGTGGAGAGCTCGGCCAGCTCGTCGTAGGGACGGTCGGGCGCTTTGCGGAGGAACTCGATCTCGCAGCCGGACGCCCTCGGCGCGGCCTTCACGTCCGCGTCCGAGGGGACGACCTTCACGCCACCGCAGGCGCCGAGCGCGAGCGGCAGGGCGAGCGCGGCGGCGGCGAGCCTCATGCGAGCACCTCTGCACGGGAACTTCGGGGTCATCGGATGGGAGGAGCTTAGCGCAGTCCGACACCGCGGGCGCGCGCGACTTTGCCACGGCGCCGTCGCGCCGTGAGCTATGTTGAGCGGCCCATGCTGGCGCGACCGTCCCCCCGCACCCGCTCCTGGTCACGGCGGGGCGAGTTCCTGACCGGCTGCCGCGACGAGCTCCCCATCCTCGTCGGCGTCGTGCCGTTCGGCATGATCTACGGGCTGCTCGCGCTCTCCGCCGGGCTGCCTGCCGGCACCGCGCAGGCGATGTCCTCGGTCGTCTTCGCCGGCTCGTCGCAGTTCATCGCCGCGCAGATCATCCGCGAGGGCGCCCCGGCGGCCGTCGTCGTGATCACGGTCTTCGTCGTGAACCTGCGCCACGCGCTCTACAGCGCCTCGATCGCGCCCTATCTCAAGCACCTCAACGGCGGCTGGAAGGCGCTCCTCGCGTACCTCCTCACGGACGAGGCCTACGCCGTCGCCATCAGCCGCTACGTCCGTGACGCCCAGCGCGGAGAGGTCTCGCCGTACCGGCACTGGTACTTCTTCGGCGCGGGCTTCACGCTGTGGGCCTCGTGGCAGTGGAGCACCGCGGTGGGCGTGTTCCTCGGCGCGCGCGTGCCGCAGAGCTGGTCCCTCGACTTCACGCTCCCGCTCACCTTCATCGCGCTCGTCTTCCCCGTCCTGAAGGATCGCGCCGCCGTCGCCGCGGCGGTCGCGGCGGGGGCGCTCGCGGTCCTCGCGGCGGGCATGCCCTACAAGCTCGGCCTGGTGGCGGCAGCGCTGGCCGGCATCGCGGCCGGCCTCACCGTGGAGCGCGCGTCGTGAGCTGGCTGCCGGTGCTCGCGCTCGCCGGGCTTGCCACCTTCGCGACGCGGCTCTCCTTCATCGCGCTCCTCGGCCGTATCGAGACGCCGCCCCTGCTCGTGCGCGCGCTGCGCTTCGTGCCGCCGGCCGTGCTCTCCGCCATCATCTTCCCCGAGCTCATCCTCCGGAACGGCGCGCCGGACCTGTCGCTCCACAACCACCGCCTCCTCGCCGGCCTCGCCGCGGCCGGGGTGGCGCTCTCGACGCGCAACGTGCTCGCCACCATCGCGGCCGGCATGGTCGCGCTCTGGGCGCTCCAGGCACTGCTCGGCTGAAAAGGAAAGGGCGGCGACCCTGGAGGATCGCCGCCCCTTCGAGCTTCGCCCCGCGAGCGGGGCTCACACCGGCCTTAGAAGAAGTTGTAGTGGAACGTGCCGGTGATGCGGTTCTGGTGCGCGAGCTGCTGGCCCGAGCCGCCGATGTCGAACGTCTCGCGCCGGCCCCAGCCGTACTCGAGGCCGAACTCGGCGTTCTTGGCGAACGTCCAGAACGAGTTCAGGAACCCCTGGTCCATGCGCCGGTTGTTGCCCGCCACCGCGTGTCCGTTGTCCTTGATGAAAGTCTGGCTCCAGACCACGTTCGAGCGGAAGGCCGGGCTCCACACGTGCGTGTAGCCGGCGTGGTAGGCGAATGCGTCCCAGAGGACGAGCTCGGTGCCCGTGTCGAAGACCGCGCCCTCGGACAGGCCGACGTTGAAGATGTAGCGGCCGATGCCGGAGCCGCCCACCGCCTGCAGGGTGAGCGTGTCGCCGCCCACCTTGAGCGCGGTCGAGACGGCGCCGCCGAAGCCCTGCTTGCTGTAGTCGGAGCCGTTCGGATCGAGCGCGCCGCCGGCGAGAGGAGCGCGACGGAAGTTCATCGTGATGCCGCGGGCCGACGCGGTGCCCCACGGCCCGGACGCCTGGAGGTTCGCGACGAAGTCGGGGATCGACTGGAACTTCGTGATGTTCGCGGAGCCGCCGAGATCGGAGACGTCGTTGCCGTCGGTGCCCGGCGAGTTCTCGGCCGCGAGGGCGAGGCTGAAGCCGGGGGCGAGGGGGAGCGTGTACCTGATCATCGGGTTGCGGATGAGGGCGATCGACCCCGGCCCGTTGAAGTCCACCACGTCCGGATAGGCGTTCAGGTCGAGGAAGGTCGACCAGGTCTGGCCGACGAGGAGGCCGCCCACCGTGCCGTAGGCGTGGCGGATGCGGAAGAGGACCGAGTTCGTGAAGGTCTGGCCGCTCTCGAGGTTGGCGGCGTTGAAGTCGCCCTCGAGCTTCACGCCGACGTCGCCGATCTTGGTGGGCGTGTTGGTCTGGAGGCCGAACCGGCTCGTGCGGGACGTCATGTAGAGCTGGTTCTTCTTGACCCGCGACTCGGCGTCGCTGTCGAGGGGAACGTTGGGAAGGTGAATCGCCCAGTCGTTGCCCTCGACGTTCGGGTCGCGGCCGCTGAAGTCGAAGGTCACGTCGGTCTGGACGTACCCGTAGAACTTGATGGTGGAGTCGGTGCCCGGGATCTTGAACACCCCCGGCGCCTCCTCGGCAGCGAAGGCCGCCGCGGGAAGCGCGAGGGCGAGCGCCATGGCTGCAGCTGCGATGATCTTTCGTGTCATTCGTCGATCTCCCCTCCGGACGACGGAGGCCGTATGCGCGCCGGAAGCAAGCGCTTGGCGCGATGAGCACAGCGATCGGCGCACGGTACAATTTTTGTGCAAGGGGCGACAGTTTTTTTCCGCACATTGGGCGCCAGCATTCGTGTCGCCGGGCACCAGCGATATCGGCTCGCCTGCGGCAGGATCCGCCGCGCCCGGAGGAGGCCCCATCGCGCTGCAACCTTCAATTGACTCCTGCGAAGGAGGTGCTAAGAGCAACGGGTTCCCCACCTCTGGAGGATTCTGATGCGAATCTCGCGCGCGTTTGCGTTGACAACGCTGGTCTTCGCCGTCGTGGCGTGCCAGGACAAGAAGGAAGCTGCGGCGCCTGCGCCCGCGGCAGCGCCGGCCGCGGCACCGGCCGCGTCGGACAAGATCCTCATCGGCCACATCGCCTCGATGACGGGCGCCGAGGCGACCTTCGGCGCCTCCACGGACAACGGCATCAAGCTCGCGCTCGACGAGCAGAACAAGAAGGGCGGCGTCAAGGGCAAGCAGCTCGTCGTGAAGACGCTCGACGACGGAGGCAAGCCCGAAGAGGCCGCCGTCGCCGCGACGCGCCTCATCACCCAGGACAAGGCGGCCGTCCTCCTCGGCGAGGTGGCCTCCAGCCGCTCCCTGGCAATCGCGCCGATCGCGGACGCAAACCAGGTGCCGCAGATCACGCCCACCTCGACCAATCCCCGGGTGACCAAGGACGGCGACAAGACGCGTCCCTACGTCTTCCGGGTCTGCTTCATCGACCCGTTCCAGGGCACGGTCATGGCCAAGTTCGCCATCGAGAAGAAGATCACCAACGTCGCCGTGTTCCGCGACATCGGCAACGACTACTCGGTGGGCCTGGCCGACTTCTTCGCGAAGAAGTTCCAGGAGCTCGGCGGCAAGATCGTCAGCGACCAGAGCTACAAGGCGGGCGACCAGGACTTCAAGTCGCAGCTCACCCAGATCAAGAACAAGAAGCCCCAGGCCATCTACGTGCCCGGCTACTATACGGACGTGGCGCTCATCTCGCGCCAGGCGCGTGAGCTCGGCATCAAGGTCCCGCTCATGGGCGGCGACGGCTGGGATTCCGCGAAGCTCTACGAGATCGCGAAGGGCGCGCTCGACGGCTCGTACTTCTCGAACCACTACACGGACGAGGACCCGAATCCGGTCATCCAGGACTTCGTCAAGAAGTACAAGGCGGCCTACGGCAACGTCCCCGACGCGCTCGCCGTCCTCGGCTATGACGCCGCGCTCGTGGCCATCGACGCGCTGCAGCGCGCCAAGGACCTGACCGGCCCGTCCGTCCGCGACGCGATCGAGCAGACCAAGGGCTTCCAGGGCGTGAGCGGCGTCATCACGCTCGACGCCGACCACAACGCCGTGAAGCCCGCGGTGGTGCTCGGGATCGAGAAGAACAAAGCGCACTACGCGACGACCATCGCCCCGTAGCCGCTTCTCATCGAGCCGGGAGGGAGGGGCGCTTCGGGGGAGCCCCTCCCCTCCGCCTCCCTCTCCCGGGTTCGCCTCCAGGTGAGGTCCGCGTGACCGAGCTCCTCCAGCACATCGTGAACGGCATCTCGGTGGGGACGATCTACGCCCTCATCGCGCTCGGCTACACGATGGTGTACGGCGTCCTGAAGCTCATCAACTTCGCGCACGGCGACGTCTACATGGTGGGCGCGTTCTCGGGGTTCTACCTCGCGAACGCGATGGGCGTCGAAGAGAACCCGACGCTCGCCAAGGCCCTCATCATCTTCGTCGGGTCGATGCTCATCTGCGGGGTGCTCGGCGTCGTCATCGAGCGCTTCGCTTACCGCCCCCTGCGCCAGCGGCCGCGCCTCACCTCGCTCATCACCGCCATCGGCGTCTCGCTGCTGCTCGAGTTCGGCTTCCAGCTGCCCTCGATCCCCCACCTCGGCATCCCCTTCCCGCCCGGCCCCACGCCGCGCTTCTTCCCCGAGCCCTTCACGCGCGTCGGCTGGGAGCCCTTCGGCGTCCACATCAGCAACTACGACGTGGTCTCGTTCCTGCTCGCGGTGGGGCTCATGCTCGCGCTGCAGTACATCGTGTACCGGACGAGGTTCGGCACCTCCATGCGCGCCGTCTCGTTCGACGCGCAGGTGGCGGGGCTCATGGGCATCAACGTGAACCGCGTCATCTCCGGCACGTTCATGCTCGGCAGCTCGCTGGCGGCCGCGGCGGCGCTGCTCTTCGCGGGCTCGCGCCCCAAGATCGACCCGCTCATGGGCCTCGCGCTCGG